>NZ_JBFHGM010000013.1:0-39203 GCF_041583095.1 Draconibacterium sp. | reverse complement strand
ATAATTTCTTTGTCGAATTTATTACGGTGGTTACTCTCTTTTGCATAAGCGGCCTGAACATCTGAGCTAAGTATATAACCACCCATTTCGCGTGCTCGAACAATTGAATTAAATGAGGCATATTTCCCTGTAATTCCTATCGTTCGGCGTATTTCTGGATTGGCAACTTTTATAATGGCAATGTTTTTCCATAGCTCAGGGTTTGCCTGCATACCAAGAAAAACTTCGGTTGGCGACATTCCTTCCCAGCTTGTTTTTTTAGCCACTTTTCGAAGTATTTCCGACGCCAGTGTAGAAACGGGCTCTACGCGGCCTTTTCTGTCCTGAATAAGCAAACTCTCGAACGACTCGGCGTGATCGCTGTTAAGTGGTGCGGGTGTTGCAACTTGTGCCTGTGCGCTAATACTCAACAATACGCCCGTTACCAAAACAGCAAACAGTTTCTTGCGTTTTTCGCGTAGTTGTGCCGATGCTTTCAGCAAGGTTTTAAAACGACTGTTTCGGTTAAACAAAGTTAGCACCATCCCGATGGCCATAATCAGGTAACCAAAATAAGTTACTGATGTTCCTGTTGAGTCGTGGTTTACGGAAAGAATTGTGCCGCGCTCATCCGTATCGTACGACGATTGGAAGAAACGATATCCTTTGTATTTCAGAATGTTATTCATGAAAATGCGGAATGGCATTTCGGTGCTACCGTCTTTTAAAACCACTTCGCTGGCATATGATGACGGGCTCATTGAACCCGGGTAACGTTCGAGCTGGAAATCGTTAAGCTGAATGGCGAAAGGAAGCTTTATTATTCGCGATCCGTATGAAACCGACACAGTCATTCCATCGATGGATGTAGTGAAAAAATCGCCAACTTCTCTAGTCCTTCCATAAACAATCAACTCCTTACTTTCTTCACCAGTTGAAATCGCAGCTTTAAAAGCATCCGGAGGGCTCATTTCCTGTGATGGTTTTTGGTAAACCAATTGAACCGAAGCAGTTGGAAGAAACTGTTTAATGGCAAACGTGAGGTTTTTATACGTATAGGCCTTTTGCGTATCTACCAGCTTTTCAGAACCAGGAGCTATCAACTCACTGTTGTCGCTCATCATTCCTGATACCTGAATGGTATCGTTAGCAGAAACATAAAGGTTCCCATCCTTTAAACTCAGTTCAATATCAGTAGTTAAATTGTTGCCGAAACCCAGCGTTAAACCATTTAATGTTTTAGTGTTATCGTTTCTGAGTGTAAAGTCTTTTCGCGACGCACCATTTTCAACTGTAATAAGCGAAACAATTGGTTCACCATTCGGATCGAGAACGACGTTTTCCACCGCCGATGGCATAAATTGCTGATTGCTGATGTGTATTGTTTTTCCTTTAAAATGTATTTTTTCTGAGAAACGGTTGGCGGTGTATGGCGAGAATTTAACTTCGCTCGATTCTTCTATTGTTTCGGTACCATCAGTAACCTTAACCGTTACAAACGATGCTTCGGAAACGATATAATCCGACGAACTGTTTTCGCGAATATGCATGCTGCCTTCATAACCGTAATAACGGGTAATCATTGCACCTACACCAATTACGATAAAGGACAGGTGAAAAAGCAGAATTGTCCATTTTTTCCGTGCAATAAGTTTGTATTTAAAAACACTGCCAACGATGTTAATGCAGAGTATAAACAACAAAATTTCGAACCACCTGGAATTATAAATGAGAATTTTTGCAGTAATGGTACCATAATCGTTTTCGATAAAGGTGGCGTAACCAATTGCTATTGCAAAAATTACCACAAGAATTCCGGTAAAAAACATGGAAAAAAGGAATGAACTTAGCTTCTTCATAATTAGTAGTTGTCTGAATAAAACACTAAAAAAATTCCTTTGTTTGAAAAAACAAAGGAATTTTTCACAAAATAAAAATTTTAAAAAAATTAGTTTGTTGTAGGATCGTCGTGAGCAATTACTTTCACAAATTCAGCATAATTCCATGCTTTTTTAGGAGCCACATGGCCTTCTGGTTTTTCACCAAGGTGACATGCTTTACAGGTTTCTTCTGTTGGGTCAGTCATTCCTTTTGAAAGAGCCATTGTTTTGTTCTTCATAATTGCAGCCGATTTATAGTGGCTACCAGGTCCATGGCATGATTCGCACGAAACTCCTTCGTCAGCTTTAAGACCGGCAAGTAAACCGCTGTCAACAGATCCGGCAGTTGAGTGGCATTTTAAACAGGTTGCATTGGTTTTATCGGCACCTTCCAAAGCATCCATTGCTTTGGCGTGTGGGCCTGCCTGCCAAACGTCAAACTGTTTGCCTTTTTCGGGCTTGTTATGGCACATCTTACATTTTGCAGCACCAATGTACTTGTAAGTTTGAGCGGTGGCTGCAGTACTAAATAAAACTGCAAGGCCTAAAAGAAAAATTAATTTTTTGAGTCTCATAATCGTGTATTTAAAATTTATATTACTTGTTTTCTGAAAAGTCTATTATAAGAATAATAAATATTGTGCCAAAATTTAATACAATGCTGTATGACACATTGAGCACATTTCACTTCTCCAGGCTTCGGCTATGTCAACCGGGTGTTGGAAATCCAAAGCTTCGAAAGCGGTTGAATATTGCATACTATCGCGGGTGCCCTGTGCTATAATGTTGTGGCACAGCGAACAGTCTTTTGAAATCGTCTTGTTTTCGGTTGTTGCATGGCGGTCGTTATGGCAACGGTAACATCCGTCTGATTCCATATGACCAATGTTATTTGGATATTCTTTCCAGCTGGCTTTCATAAACGGGAAAATGTTATTGGAATAATCTTCCTGGATAGCAGCTATTGCCTGGTCGATTTCCGTTTTTTTAGTTTCGTAAACATCCGGGTAGCCACTTTCAAACCAGTCTTTGATCTGGTTTTCGATAGCAATCATTGCTGTGTCTTTATTTGGATAATCCTGGTAAAGGGCCATCATGGCGGCCAGTTTTATGGCAGGTAATTCGGTTGAGATTTTGCCCTCTGCCATCGACTGATCGATAAAGTTTTGCGGAGCATTGTAATTGTGCGAAGGCCTGTTATGGCAATCCAAACAATCCATTACCCGTGTTTCCAACGAATCGAGCTCTGCTTCTGAAACCATGCTCATTTCATCGGTGTAAATGTATTCTTCTCCGGTTTTTGTATTTGTATATTTTACCCACGGAATAATCTGACGTTTTTCGTCAAGTGCTTTGTATTCAATTTTCACCTCGGGGCTAATGTGCTGGTGTATACCTTTTATCACTCCCTGAGGAGTTACCTGTGTACTTGTTTTTACCTGCAAATGAACAATATGTTCGGTGTTTTCTTCATCGGTTAAAAATGAATGTTTTACCCTCATTTTATTATCGTAGAATTTCTCCGGCCAGTGGCATTCTTCGCAGGTTTCGCGTGCCGGACGCAGATTGGCAATTGGGGTAGGGATTGGCTGTGGATATTTGTTGGCCAAAACAGAGTATACCTGGTATAAACCCGACAGTTTACTTTTTACATACCAGCTGGCTCCCGAACCAACGTGGCACTCCACACAGGCAACACGCTCGTGCGACGAACCGTGGTAGGTTACGTATTCCGGCTCCATAACCTCGTGACACAACTTTCCGCAAAATTCTACCGATTCGGTGTAATGAAAAGCTTCGTAACTTCCTACGGATGAAATAATCAGAAGAAAAATTGTTCCAACGATAAAAATTGTGCTGGCATTACGGGTTGCCAGATTATTAAAATCTAAAATAGGCCAGTTTAAACGTTTGCCTTCTTTTTCAGCCAACCGCGCTTTCTTTCGGTAGATTCGCATCCCCAGCGGGATCATGAGTAATCCAACGATCAAAAATACCGGAAGGATGATGAAAATAAATAAACCAATATATTGACCACCAAATCCGAAAGCTACATTCAAAAGAAATAAAGCGAGGATGCTGGCCAGGTTGAAAACAGCTAAAACTGCTCCTGTAATCGATACCCAGTTTCTTATGGAAGACGGTAATTTCATAATTTTTCGTTTATTGGTTTGATGTAAAATCTACTGATCCAAGATTATAATTTTCCTTTAATTATTCAAGGTCAGATACTTATTTATAAATTGTCTATATACGCAATGTTAATTTGAAACTATGTTCTGAACATGAAGTTTTAATATTTCTTTAGATTTATATATTTGTCATGTTTACTGTTTGTTATACTACTAATTCACTAGGGTTAAGTATTGTAAATTGTATTTTCATTCTTTTCGGTTTTTCGCCTTTTAATGGAAAATTAAAGAGTAAATTATCAGTATTATCATCATTACACCGGCGAAAAGTGCAGTGAATCCAAAGATTTTTATCGTTCTCATCCTCTCTTTCGTAAACTCTTTTTCAACGCGAACTTCATTTATTTTCCCTGATTTTACCAGTTGCTCATATTCGTGTGGTCGATCTTTTTTGTATTCTTCCTCCAGTACATATCCCGTGAAAATTACAGTATCCATCGGGAAGGATTCGGGGCGCAGGTGTGTATTAAAAAAGTGAATGGTAAAAATAAATCCAACAGCAAGTAAAGCCTCGTCGCTGTGTATAATCTGAGCTACATTAATAAGCCAGCCGGGCAGGAATTTGGTGAAGAATTCGGGGAACCATAGCATTAATCCGGTTGAGCCAATTACAAGCACTCCCCAGAATACAGCGAAGTAGTCGAATTTTTCCCAATAAGTCCATCTTCCATAGTTTGGCCGGGGACCAATTCCTATAAACCATTTAATTGATGCCCAAAAGTCGCGAATGTCTTTCCGGTTAAACATCAGCGAGTTACTGCTGAAAATAAATTTGCTGACTTTTATTCCATGTTTAAACTTAACTTTTAATAGCGCTACCACATGGAATATAAAATATCCGAAAGTTACAAGGGCAGCCGTTCGATGAATAAAACCTGCAATATGGGCACCGCCAATGGCTTCGGCCAAAAACTGGGCCCAGGGCATGTAGGCAAATTTCAAAATCATTCCGGTAAGAGCAAGCAGTATGAAACTTACTATTACAAAAATGTGGGTTATCCTGTTTTTCTTCTGGAAACGCCTGATATACATTTGTTTGCCCAAAGGTTTTGGTTCCTTTCGTTTTTTTATCATGGCACCCAGCGACCGGGGTATCCACAATAAGGTGTGCAGGCCGAAAAAGGCAAACACGCTTAACAGTAATCCGGTCATTGCCCAGAATGTGTAATAGAGCCATGGGAAATTGCTTTTATCGTAGTGAGTGGCATGTGTCAGGTAACCGGTAAATTTCATATTGGCATCAGTATGACATTTCGAGCAGGTGGCAACAATATTTCGTGGACTGATCGTTGATTTTGGATTGTCCATCCGATAGATATTGTGAGCACCGTGGCAGTCGGAACAACGTGCAGCCTCAAGGTAACCCAATTGATACACTTTCCCATGATAGGTTTCGAGGTAAGTTTCTGCCAGTTCCTGGTGGCACTGTCCGCACTGAGAGCTGATTTCCGACATAAATTTGCTTTCATGCACTTCGGAAATGTTGTGGGCCGAGTGGCAGGTTTCGCAGGTAGGGAATTTCAACTCTTCGGTGTTGGCACCAATACCGTGTTCGCTTTCAATATACTGGTCGTAAATTCCTTTGTGACAATTTCCACAAGTTTTTGCCAGGTTGGCCGGATTTACCGACGATCGTTCATCATCTTCTTTTAACATGAAGTGTGTGGTGTGGCAATCGGTACAAATAGCGGCCGACAACAGTCCTTTTTCCTCCAGACTTTTTCCGTGAACACTTGTTGAATAATCATAATAGGCATCGGTTTCCTTCAGGTTGGTACCGGCAACTGCCTGGCCATTTTCTTTATGGCATTCGCCACAAAGTTTTGGTACCGCAGAGCGGAACGTAGGCGAATTTACATTCTCGGAAGGAACAACAAGGTGCGACCCGTGGCAATCGGTACAATATGGTGCATTTTCGTGTTTGGCAAAATAAGCCTCTCCATGGCCGCTTTGGAAATAGATCTCGGATTCCTCTGCATGGCAACTCGAACAATCGACTTTATCCGCAGTTTCACACGGACGGGCAATATTTGCGGTAACATCCGAGTGGCATTTAACACAGGTAATGTTATTGTGGGCCGAATTAACAAATTCATTTACATCAACATGAAGAGAAACCTGCTTGTCGTCAATTACTTTATGAATATCGGGTTGTTCGTGGCATTTTAAGCAGGTTTTATCTGAAATGTTTTCAATAATATTTTTCAACTCAACTTTGTGTGGAGGATGGCAATCGGTGCAAGCCGGAATTGCCCCCGGGCTTTTCTCCCAAAGTTCCTTGTTGATTATTTTTATGTGTACATCTTCAATTCGTGCATGGCATTGCATACAGGTTGCTGCAATGTTTTTCTCCGAAATGCTGGAGTTCATATTGGTGTGGGGGAGGATAAGGTGGTTGCCGTGGCAGTTGTTGCAGGTGGCAGTTACCACCAAACCACTGCTAAATAATCCTTTTCCGTGAATGCCCTGTGTGTAATTTTCAACAATGTTGTGCTCGCCAATATTGTAGGCCCGTGCAACCGGCGCACCTTCACGGTGGCAGGTTCCGCACAAAACCGGAATATTCATTTTATAGGTGCGCGATTGCGGATCGGCTGAGCTCAGTATCCTGTGTGTTCCGTGGCATTCGGCACAGTTGGGCGCATTTCGTGAGCCTTTTTCAAAAGCCATTCCATGAACACCATCCATGAACTTTGTCATGGCTTCGTCATGGCAGTCGCCACAATTTACTGGTTGCAGTTTATCGGCATGAGGAAATTCGTCAACATCAGCATCCGTATGGCACGATATACATTCCAGGTAATTGTGTACTGAATTTTCGAGAATACCGGCAGGAATATACCTCGAAACTTCCCGTCCGTTTACAATGGTAAATAGTTCCGGGTCGTCGTGGCACATGGCACAATCATCATTGGATTGTGCCATCAATTTAAATCCGGGCATCAGAAGCAAACCGGCGATTAAAAAGATTTTAACCAGCCCTGAATTTGCTCCGGTGCATACATCGAACAGATTTTTAGTTAAAGTTTTGCTCAAGTACTTCATGCTAAGCCGTCTTTAATATAATTACTAAATCCCTTATCTCAGCCTACCTTGCGAGCCAACCATGCATTATTTGTGTGCCGCTATTTTTGTCTTGTTTTCTTTCTTCGCCCTCTTTCCTGTCGTTTTATTGTTTATTTATGACTTGCTTTTCTCTTGTTAAAATTATACGTGGTGCCAACCGTTTACAATACTTCTGAAATTATCAAGCGGCGACTTGCCAATTGATGCAATGTAAAGGTGAATAATCAGGAATATGGAAATAAAGAATCCCATAGCCGAATGTGTTACGGCAGTGATAAGAACACCACTGATGTTGTAAATTTTATTAAAAATCAGCTCGGGAAACATTAATCCGATACCCGAAACTATTACCAACGGAACAATAATGTACATTACGATTAGGTAAGTATATTTTTGCAACGGATTGAATTTACGTTTTTCAGAAAGTGGGTAAGGAGCTTTCATTCCGTGAAACATTCCCCACGCGTAGTAGTACGCCTGTTTCATTGGGCGTTTCAAAAAATTCTTTGGTTTTACAATGTAGAACTTTTTATTTGAGGTTACCATGTTACCTATTAAAAACAAAAGGTAGTTTAAGGATACTATTACTCCGGCATAATTATGCACGGTAATAATAAGTTTAAAGCTGATAACGGATTCCTCAAAACCCGAGTTCATGCTTATTCCGGTAATGATAAGAAGAATAATACCCAGGGCGTTTATCCCATGCCAAATACGTAACCAAAGTGGGTAGAAGTATATTTTGTTTTCTGAGCTCATTGTTATTTCTTTTTGATGATAATTCTAAATATTACGTGGATGATAATTCCAGCCATAGCTGCGAAAAAGATGATTAAACTAATCGTTCTTAAAATTGGAATCTGGTGCGATCCAATCACGTAATTTTCATTCGAAAGTACACCAAGTGCAGATCCGTCTTCGGCTCTTTCCTGCAGGTTTTGGTATTTGTATAACGATGCTTTTAACAACGAGTTGGCAGAGTGGCATTCGGCACAACGGCGCACTGCATCTTCTTTTGCAAGAATGTTGTGCGAAACCATTAAGTCGTCTTCAACCGCAGTATGGCACTCAATACAACGTACATGTTTAAAATGGAGCTCCTGATTTGGCAGCCAGTCGTGAATATCAACAACGGCAGATTTAAGATCGCCGGATACCAGACTAAACCTTTTCATATCGTTATGACACGATAAACACATGTCGTTACTGTTTTCAACAATCTCAACAATACTGCTACTTGTGCGTGCAGTGGTAGAGTAGTAGTGTTGATCGTGACATTTTGAACAGGTAAAGTTATCGCCAAAACCCTGACGGTGTATACTCTTGTTAACTTCTTCGTCAATCTTTTCAAACTCGTATTTTGCAAACGACTCATCGCCGCCATGACAATCCAGGCATGTCATCATTGGCTCCAGCTTTAATGTTGCTGCATGCGGATAGGTAGTGTAGTCGAATGAGTGGCAATCCGTACAATCGAAATTCTGATGAACACCTGTACGTAATCTTAAGGTATCGATTATCAGGTACGGATTCATTAGACGTTTCTCCTCCGTATCCATCATGTCGTTATGGAATGAATAGGTTTGCTGGGAGTGACACTTTAAACAATCGTGACTTGTGGGATCGTCGTAAAATTGCCCGAAACTTTTTAACGTGATTGTCAAAAGCATCAGGATTTGTAATGGAATGAAATATTTCATGGGTTAATTCGTGTAAATAGATCTGAAGTATTGCAATAACTTTATGGAATGAAAAATGGTAATATCGTTTTTATCGGATATTACCATCTTTATCATTTATACTTTTTAATCGATTAGAACATCCAGATACGGGTTATGGTAAAACCAACGGCCAAACCTTTATTGGTCCAATCTGCTTGGTTATACATCATCATATCCTGTGGGAGAATACCCTGTGCTGTTCCAACATAAATTTGGAATGCGTGGGTAAAGGTAAAGAATTCAACACCAAACGACAGGTTTTCTTTAGCATGAGTATCCCAGGTGTATTGCTCTGAAATATCTTTGATCTTTAGAGGCTTGTCGTAGTTGAAAATAAATGATCCTTGTGGAGAAAATTTAATTTTTCCACTAAAATGAAGCCCAACAACATCATGGTTGTAATCCCAATCTGACATATTATAGTGCGTAAAACTTGCGGCGGCTTGCAATGAAGCCCAATCGCCGAATTTACGCGTTACCATAGCTTGTGAGAAATACGATAATCTGTCGTTCAAATCGATATAATTAGGCATTGTCTGGCCTTTTGTATCTACAGTTTTACCAGTTCCAATCGATTCGGAATTTCTTCCATCAATAGCAACATTACCAAATAAGGTGAACGATATTGGCATACCGCTTGTTTTTTGCTGAAGTACTTTCCACTTCGCATTAAGATCGGTATACATGAATTTTTTGGTAATACCTGCTCCGATTTGAAAATTTTTGACAGGAACATAATTTAGTCCTAATCTTACATTAGAACCCGGAGCATAAATTCCCCACAGATCGGATCTCCCGTTTTCAAGTGTTCCAAATTTGTGTTGAATAACAAATTCCAGTGTTCGTGCATCAGGAATAAAAGATGTTTGTGCATCAATCAGAATACCACTGTTAAAAGCGTAAACCGGATCGGCTGCCTCTTCCTGAGCAAATGAACTGGAAAAAGTAACTCCTAAAATAATTAGAATCAATATGTATTTTTTCATCATTATCAGTTTAGGTTTTTTTAATTATTTTGAGCTCCTTGCGTAATCCAGGTTAGCACCAATGCTGCCTCAGATTCCGAATATTTAACGTGGCTTCCTGTTGGACTTGGTTTGGTGTAAATCAAACTTGATGCAGGATCAGAAGTATTAATATAACGGCTGCTATTGAGCGAATTATAGGCATTCGAAGGAGTGAGATCCGGCATTTGATTACCAGTGGTATGGCATGCTGTACACTTTGCAGAGAAAATAGGAGTAATCTCGGCTGAAAACGATACCTCAGGTGCATCGGGATCAGTAGGATCGATAACCTCTTCTTCAACAATCCAATTGTACGCACAGCCACCAAAAATCAATCCTATAAGAAATATTGATAATATAATTTTTAGTGCTTTCATAATAATATTCAAGTTTATTGAAAAAAAAGACTTCCCGAGAGAAGTCTTTTCACTCTATTTCTTTTAATTAATTAGCTGCCATCGCAGCTAATTCAGCTTCCATTGCCTCTATTGAATTTCTCAATAACGCTTTTACGTATTTAGGATTATGAGCACCCAAACTACGATCTTCTTCTAATCCCTCCCAGTTGAAAAATGCCTGTACCTGTATTGTTGGGAATACTCCTCCATCAGGATTATCACGTGAGTTGACAGGGTGATAGCCATGCTCGTCATCTCCTTCAATCACACCCAAAGCAAGTAATTGGTCACGAAGTTCAACTAACATCTCGTGTACCTCAGTTTGAACACCTCCATAGTTGTAGTCATCCAAATCTGCATCGTGACATTCGTTACATGAAGCAAGACTAGGAATAAATGAGTGACCACCTTCTTCGTTTGTGAATTCGGCCATATGACAACCTACACAAGAAGCTTGAGTTAAGTGTTTTGAAGAACCTGGTTCAGGATAAGCAACTGATCCGGGAATTTCGGCTAAACCCATACCTGCCACAACATTACCTTGAGTACCGTAGTGAGGACCATAGTGAGAACTTGTTATTTCAAATGAATCTGGTAATACTTCTAAACCATAACCAGGTTCAGATCTTCTTGACTGGTGACAGTTTGCACATAAGTTGCTGTTTCCACCAAGATCCATAGTTAATGTATTGTCATAAATTGGATTGACTGGGTCGTGCAAGCGTAATGCATAATCCTGTCCTTCAAATGTTTCGTGAAGTCCGTGGCAAGTATTACATTCCCAGGCTGAAGGATTGGAGATATCTCCAAGAACTTCGCCCAAAGTTGCAAACTGAACAAAACCCTCGTGAGAGTGGCATTGTGCACATGATTGACGTCCGCCGGCATAATCAACTGCAATAGCACCTACAGCGTGTGCCGACATCCAGAACTGTCCTTGTTTTGCTTCCATATTAGTTCCTGAGTGGCAAACTAAACAAGTAACTTGTCCGTCAACACCATCAGTACCATCTGTTCCGTCAGCACCGTCAGCACCGCCAGGTCCCATTGGGCCTTCCTTTGTACATGAAGAAAACATGAATGCCAGAATGAATCCTAGCATGAATAATTTTGAGATAGATTTGTAATTCATAACGTAGTATATTAGGTAATTTATATTTGTTATTATACTTTACGATATAAAAGTAGTAGGATAACTATTAAGAAATCTAGGGGGGAGAATGATATAACTGAATGGCTAAATTGATAATAAACAAGCCAATAATTGATATATGTTAATTATCCGTTTTCGCTAATAGAAACTAGTGAACTTTCGTCTAATATGCTTATTGTATTACCCTTGGTATTTATGTATTTGGAATCTTTAAATTGATGAAGTATTCTTACAAAGCTTTCTTTTGTCATGTTCGACATTTCGGCTAATTCCTGCCTCGTAAGCGGCACGGAAAACTCATTGGAATTGAAAATTTCGTTCTTTAAATACAGTAATGTGTCGGCTACCCGGCCGGGCATATATTTTTGTGTATGGTCGACCAGTTTTTTTAGCAGAAAATTATTTTGTTTGGTATGGTTGCGTAGTAATTTAATGGCAAACTCGTTGTTTTTTCCAAAAATGCTGGTCAGGTTCGCCGAGTCGATCATACAACATTTAACCTTAGTTATTGCCGAAACGCTAAAATGCTGAAAGTTTCCGTTGAAAAGACCTCCACCACTGATAAAGTCGCCGGCTTTGGCAATACGGACTATTACATTTTTACCGTTCGCACTTTCAACATAAAATTTAGCCAGACCTTCATTAATACATATTACGGAAGTTGAAGCCGTATTTTGCTTAGTAATTGTTTCGCCAACATTATATACAATTTGCCTTTTTTTGTCAATTAGAAAGTCTATTTCTTCCTGGCTGAGGGGTGAAAAGATATTATTTCTATGCTCTTTGATACACGATTTGCAACCTTCTCCATGAAGCTTACCACTTTTGTTACAATTGTCGGTATTTATATGGGTCATTTTAAAGTTTTGGTATTTAGTTAATTATAGTTGTCAGGTTTGTCTTAATGTCATATTCAGCACTGTTCTGTTTTAGAACTTCAACATAGTAAAATATTTCAATATTTAAAAGCGTACATTAATTCTATCATAGATATGAACTAATGTGAAAATTAGTAATTAAAAACGGGAAAGTATCAAAATATGACGGAAAAACAGGGTAGAATTTTTCTGTTATCCAACAGCTAGGAGTTACCGTAAAAATGGAGGAGAGATGTAAAAAAATCAGGTGAGCCGCGTACCCCGCCCGGTTGCAATATTTTCGGGGTTGGTAATCAGAATTTCCTGTACGCCTTTTGCTTTTGCCCTGAAACCGTTATCCAGTTTTGGTATCATTCCTTCGCTGATAACACCTTCTGTTTTGTATTGATCAAATAATTTGTAGTCGAGATCGTAAATTACGGATGATTCATCGTTTGGATCGGTTAAAACCCCACGTTTTTCGAAACAATAGAAAAGATAAACCTTAAAGTAATTTGATAATTCAATAGCTAATTCCGACGCAATGGTATCGGCATTGGTATTTAGCATCTGGCCTTTTGCATCGTGGGTTAGTGGTGCAACCACCGGAATAACGTTTTCATTGATGAGCATCCGTAGTTCGCGTGCATTCACGTCGTCAACATCGCCAACAAATCCGTAATCCACAACTTGTACCGGGCGTTTGTGGGCTTTTATTAATCCGAGGTCGGCTCCGGTAAGGCCAATTGCGTTCATGTCTCGTGCCTGTAATCCGGCCACAATTCTTTTATTTACCAAACCTCCGTACACCATGGTAACCACTTCAAGCATATCGGCATCAGTAATCCGGCGGCCATCAACCATTTTGGTCTCAATTCCCAATCGTTTTGCAATTTCGGTAGCAGTACGTCCTCCACCGTGAACCAGTAATTTGTTTCCCGAAATTTTACGAAACTGATCGAGCAGTGCATCTAGTGATTCAGGTTCTTCAACTACTTTTCCTCCTACTTTAATGATTGTTAGCCTATCCATGATTTTACTGATTACTTGTTGTTTTTGCTTGTCTCGCCTGATAAACGTTGATTACTGTTTAAAATTGTAAGTACAAAGTTACGTTAGTGTGCCTAGAGTTTTAAAAAGTTCTCCAATATTTTTGCGCCAACGGTTCCACTTTTTTCCGGGTGAAACTGTGAGGCATAAAAATTATCGCGGTGCAAAGCCGCACTAAACGGAAGAATATAATCGCAGGTAGCAATGGTATGCTCGCTTTTTTCGGCGTAATACGAATGCACAAAATAAACATACTCATTTTCCAGCTCTGAGGTAAAAAGATCGCTTTTCAGGTCTTTTATGGCATTCCAGCCCATGTGTGGAACTTTGGTAATATATTCTTCGCCGGGTTTTGGAATAAAACGTTTTACTTTTTCATCGAAAATACCCAGGCACTCGGTATCGTTTTCTTCCGAATGCGAGCACATCAACTGAAGCCCGAGACAAATTCCCAAAACCGGTTGCTTTAGCGATACGATCAGTTCATCGAGTTTGTTTTCGCGCAGGTAGGCCATTGTTGTGCTGGCCTCGCCAACTCCCGGAAAGATAACTTTGTCGGCATTTCTGATCTTTTCGTGATCGGCCGTTATTTCCGCATTTACACCCAGTCGGTTAAGCGCATTGTTTACCGACTCGATGTTTCCGGCGTTATATTTTATTATTACAATGTTCATTTCTATTCGGGTTTATTCTTTCAGTAAAAGATCAATCACCTCAACCATTTCATTGAATTCGTCTTCTTTAAAAAGGCGGGTTAAATAAACTATTTTACCTGTTTTGTCGATAATTACATTTCGTGTAACACCGGCACCCTCTGCTGCAAATGTGTAAAAGATTTCAGCGCCCGGATCAAGAGCCAACGGATAGGTAATTTTCATTGTTTCCTTAAAATCCTTAACCTTATCAAGCGGCTCGTCCATGTCAACGCCAATCAACACAAAATCATCATTATCCTTGTGTTTTTGCCAGATATCTTTTTCAATATGTGGCATTTCTTTTCGGCATACCGAACACCAGCTGGCGGTAAATTGCAACATTGTTATTTTGCCTTTTAAATCGGCGGTTGAGACTTTGGTGCCGTCGGTAAGTTCCATTGTAATTTCAGGCATTTGCTGGCCAATTTTTACAATGTAACCGTAATCGACAGGAATTTCTTTTTCCGGAATTGTACTTAGTTGCGCAAATGCAGACATTGCTAAAAATGTTATGCTGAGAATGGATAATAATCTTTTCATATTCTTTTTTGTTACTGGTTGCTTGTTTCAGGTTACTGGTTAACTTTTTTCATTCCAGTGCCTTTCAACATATTCAATGAATTTATTGAGTTTTTTCCCTAAAAGTTCATAATCTGATATCAAATCGTTTAAGCCTTTTGAATCAAAGTGAAGTTCATTGATCATCGTTAACTGTGAGTTGGCTTCATCACACGAAGCCTGAGCATAAACCAGAAACCGGATAAAATCTTGTTTGTATCGGTTTCTTCCATAGCCCTCAACAATATTGTCTTTTATGCTTTTTGTTGAGCGTCTGACCTGACTTCCTTGTTCATAGAGTTCGTAAGCAGGTAAAGTTAAGGTCATTTTATGAACTTTTATAGCTAGTTGATAGGCTGACTGATAAATTTCCAAATCTCTATAACTTTTCATAATCTTTTATCTTAGCTAATTTTTGTGATTGACTAAAACCTGTAACTTGTAACCTGCAACTCGGTTTTTAATTAAACACAACCGTTCTGTTTCTGTAAACCAGTACTTTACGCTGAAGGTGTTTGTATACGGCCTGCGAAAGAACGATTTTCTCCAAATCGCGACCTTTGCGAATCAATTTTTGTATCGTATCAACGTGGCTGCAGCGGGTAACATCCTGTTCGATAATCGGCCCTGCATCCAGCTCGGAAGTAACATAATGACTTGTTGCACCAATAATTTTTACTCCGCGCTCATGGGCTGCATGATAAGGTTTAGCACCCGCAAATGCCGGCAAGAACGAATGGTGGATGTTGATTACCTTATTCGGATAATTCTTCACAAAATCTTCCGACAGGATTTGCATGTAGCGCGCCAGCACCACAAAATCGATGTTGTTTTCCTTTAACAGTTTTAGCTCAGCTGCTTCCTGCTCTACTTTGTTTTCTTTGTTTATAGGGAAGTAGTGAAAATCAATATCAAAACGTTCGGCAACCGGACGCAACGTTTCGTGGTTGCTAATAATCATTGGTATTTCCACGTCCCATTCGCCGGCTGTGTAACGTGCCAGAATATCGAACAAACAATGTGGCATTTTAGAAACAAACAGGGCCATTCGCGGAACTTCATTTGAAAAATAGATCTTCCAGTTCATTTGCAACGGGCTGCCAATCAGGGTGTCGAAATATTCACCGATCTTATCGGCAGGAATGGCAAAATTCTCCAATTCCCATTCAACCCGCATGTAAAAAATCTTCTCCTGCCGGTCAACATGCTGATCGAGGTAAATAATGTTGCCCTTATTTTTATTCAGAAATTCAGTTACAGTTGCAAGGATTCCTTGTTTGTCCGGACAGTGAATCAGTAAGATCGCAGTGTCCTTTTTTTCGTTTAGTATTTTTATTGTCTTCATATTTTTTAACCGCAGAGTGACCAGAGAGTTACTCAGAGTTACGCGGAGTTTTATTTTTTGAATTTATTAATTACTCTTTTTAATCCTTTTACGAGTTGAAGCACATTAAAATTTATTAATAATCCAATTTTGCTATTGTTTAGTTTTAAATAAGTTAAAACTTGTGCTAAATGAATATCGTTTAATGCTTCAACTGATTTTACTTCTACAATTATTGTATCTTCAACTAAAAGGTCGAGTCTATAGCCGCATTCAAGCTTAACATCTTCGTATACAAGAGGAAGAGGTTTTTCTTTTTCAACTTTTAGTCCTGCTTTTTTTAATTCGTAAAAAAGACATTCCTGATAAGCAGATTCCAATAACCCGGGGCCCAGATTCTGGTGTACTTTAATCGCACATCCAATGATTTTTTCTGTAATTTGATTTTCAATCATATTCTGAGTTCTCTGAGTTTTCTCTCTATCTCTGCGGTAAAAAATTATAACATTCCTTTTGTTGATGGCAAATCAAAGTTAAATACATCGCGACGTATGGCCATTTTTATTGACTTTGCCAAAGCTTTAAAAATAGCCTCAATTTTATGGTGTTCGTTGGCACCTTCTGCCTTTATATTTAAATTACACAGTGCCGCATCGGAGAACGATTTAAAAAAGTGCATAAACATTTCAGTAGGCATATCACCTACCATTTCGCGTTTAAAATCGGCCTCCCAAACTAACCACGGACGTCCGCCAAAATCAATAGCAGCCATTACCAGACACTCGTCCATTGGCAGGCAAAAACCATAACGTTCCATGCCCAGTTTATTGCCAACAGCCTTTCTAAAAGCCTCGCCTAAAGCCAGCGCCGTATCTTCAATGGTATGATGCTCGTCAACCTCCAAATCGCCTTTTACCTGAATATTGAGGTCAACACCACTGTGGCGGCCAATTTGTTCCAACATGTGATCGAAAAAGCCCAAACCGGTTGAAATATTGCATACTCCTGATCCATCAAGATTTAACGTAACAGAAATTGCCGTTTCTTTCGTGGTTCGTTCAACCTTTGCTGTGCGTTGCGGTGATGCCACACACGCGTAAATATCGTCCCAGTCGTCGGAAATCAGAGCACAAACATCGGCCAGTCCTTCTTTTTCGAGTTCTTCAACCTGGTCGCCGTTATTAATAAATATGCCTTTTGCACCGAGGTTTTTCGCCAGCATGATATCGGTTTTTCGGTCGCCGATAACAAAACTGTTGGCTAAATCGTAATCGCCTTCAATGTATTTTGTAAGCATTCCGGTTGCCGGTTTGCGGGTAGTGGAGTTATCTTCCGGAAAGTGGCGGTCGATACAAATATCGTCGAAAACAACACCTTCGTTTTCAAAAGCTTTCAGAATAAAATTATGCACTGGCCAAAACGTATCTTCCGGAAACGAATCGGTGCCCAAACCATCCTGGTTGGTAACCATTACCAACTCGTAATCAAGGTTTTTGCGGATGTAGTGCATATTGCGGAAAACCTTGGGCAGAAACTCCAGCTTCTCAAATGCATCGATTTGTTCGTCTGCAGTTTCGTAGTTTAAGGTTCCGTCGCGGTCTATAAATAGTACTTTCTTCATTGTTTTTAAATTAGTTTTTTTAGCGCACTTAAAAGGCTTTCGTTTTCTTCCGAATTACCAATTGTTATTCGCAAACTTTCGTTGCACAAATGTACTTTCGAACGATCGCGGACAATTATTCCTTCCTCAACCAGGTAGTTGTAAATACCACGGGCATCGTGCATTTTTACCAACAGGAAGTTTGCCTCT
This sequence comes from Draconibacterium sp., assembly GCF_041583095.1. Lineage (NCBI taxonomy): Bacteria > Pseudomonadati > Bacteroidota > Bacteroidia > Marinilabiliales > Prolixibacteraceae > Draconibacterium > Draconibacterium sp. The sequence continues at coordinate 21,513 of NZ_JBFHGM010000013.1, read as the reverse complement.
GACGGAAAAACTTTGATTACAAACGGAAATTCAGCCAACAGTTTTTCCATTTTATCGCGCTCGGCAATAAGCAGTTTCACCCATTTTTGCACGGTAACTTTTTTGTCGAGCAGTAACATGGCTTTTTCCTGGGTAAGAATATTCAGGTTGTACGGGTACTTTATTTTGTTCAGAATACCAATCAATTCTGTGCTTCCGAATGCCATTCCCAAACGTATTCCGGCCATTCCCCAGGCTTTCGAAAAAGTTTGCAGAATTACGAGGTTTGGGTAGTGTTCCAGCTCCGGCATCAGGGTTTTCCCCGGCGCAAAGTCGATGTATGCTTCATCAATAATTACCAGCCCATGAAACTGGTTGGCCAGCTCCAACATCGCATCTTTATTCAAACTGTTGCCGGTTGGATTGTTGGGCGAACATAAAAATATCAGTTTGGTATTTTTGTCGGTTTCGCCAAGAATGTCGTTGATGTTCAGCTGAAAATCTTCGGTTAACGACACTTTGCGTAGCTCAACGCCTGAAATATCGGCTGCAACCTGGTACATGCCGTAGGTTGGGTCGATGGTAACCACATTGTCTTTTCCCGGCTCACAAAATGCACGGATTAGCAAATCAATTGGTTCATCGCTTCCGTTTCCCAGAAAAATATTTTCAGCATTTACCTTTTTCAAAGCCGCTATCTTTTCTTTTACCAAACGTTGCAGCGGATCGGGGTAGCGGTTGTAAGGTTCGTTAAACGGGTTTTCGTTGGCATCGAGAAAAACCATGGCGTCGCCACTATACTCGTCTCTTGCCGACGAGTATGGCTTCAGGTTTTTTATGTTTTCGCGGAGTAGATTATTTAGTTCCATTTTTTTCGATCTGTTTAAGGCGTAAAGTTACTGCATTTTTGTGCGCTTCAAGTTGTTCGGTAGCGGCCATTTTTTCGATAGCGGGGCCAATAGTTAAGAGTCCTTCCTCACTAATCTCCTGAAAGGTGATCTTTTTCAGAAAACTATCCAGATTTACTCCACTGTACGATCGTGCCCAGCCGTTTGTAGGCAATGTATGGTTGGTTCCCGAAGCGTAATCTCCTGCACTTTCAGGTGTAAATTCGCCCAAAAATACCGAACCTGCGTTAGTGATTTTCTCTGCCAGTTCCATATATATTTTTGTGCTGATGATCAGGTGTTCCGGTGCATATTCATTGATCAGATCAACACGTTCGGCATCATCCGAAACCACAATTAAAACACTGTGAGATAGCGCTTTTTCGGCGAGTTCTTTTCTTGGCAGTTGAGCAACTTGTGCTTCCACTTCAGCAACTACTTCTTTTAATGTATTTTCGTTATTGGTAACCAATACCACCTGGCTGTCGGCACCGTGTTCGGCCTGCGACAATAAATCGGAAGCCACAAAAGCGGGATTCGATGTTTCGTCGGCTACAACCAATACCTCAGAAGGACCGGCCGGCATATCGATCGAAACTTCGTTCATGCTAACCAGTTGTTTGGCAGCTGTTACGTATTGATTTCCCGGACCAAAAATTTTGTAGGTTTTCGGAACAGTTTCGGTACCGTAAGCCATTGCTCCGATGGCTTGAACACCGCCCAGTTTGTAGATTTGTGTTACGCCTGCAACCTTAGCAGCGTACAAAATTGCCGGATGAATGTTGCCATCTTTATCGGGTGGCGAACAAAGAACAATTTGTTTACAACCCGCAATTTTTGCCGGAAGAGCCAGCATTAATACGGTTGAAAAAAGTGGTGCTGTTCCGCCCGGAATATACAATCCAACTTTTTCGATGGCCACGGGTTTTTGCCAGCAAAGTACGCCGGGAGCGGTTTCCATCTTTCTGATTTCGGGCATTTGGACGCAGTGAAAAGCCTTTATGTTTTCAGCAGCCAAAGCAATCGCATCTTTTAAATGCTCATCGATTGTGGCTTCTGCCCTGGTAATTTCTTCGGGCGAAACCTCAAAATTATCCAGTTTAACACCGTCAAAACGTTCGGTGTATTCGCGTAATTTTTCATCGCCCTGCTCACGAATTTCAGTCAGTATATTTTGTACACGTCCGTACAATTCCGAAACATCGAAAAGCGGGCGTTTTAAAATATCGGTCCAGGTATTTCTCCCCGGATTTATATAAGTCTTCATGTAACTGTTTTTTTTGTTTTAAACCGTAAAGCCAGAATGTTGCCCGAAAATAACAAAAGAATTCCCAACGCTGCGAATACATCCCATCGGTAACCTTCAAAAAAAGTAGAAATTAACAAAGCGATAGCAGGAGTAATCAGTGCCACGTAAATCGAACGGTCGGGGCCAATTTCACCAAGCAGTTTTAAATAGGTTGAAAAAGCTACTATCGACCCGAAAATTGAAAGGTACAATAACGAAACCGAATAGTTCAGCGAAGCATCAAAACGAAGTGGTTTGCCAAGCAGCAATACCATTGCAAACATGGCCAATCCTCCATACAACATCCCGTAGGCATTGGCCTGCAAAACAGGTACGTTTTTCTTTTGCTTATATGCTGATATAATGTTTCCTAATGAAGCGAAAGTCAGGCCTCCGAAACAAAGCAAAAAGATGATCCAGTTGCCGTTTCCTCCCTGAAACTTTACCAACTCGTTCTTAAACAACAAAGCTGTTCCTCCAACTCCCAAAACTGCGGCCAAAATAACATCGGGCTTTATTTTTCCTTTTAACAGCACTGCATTGAAAAATATATTGAAGAAAATAATCAACGAAAATATCACTGCAACAATACCGCTTGTCAGGGTCGTTTCCACTTCGTAAACAAACCAGTAGTTCATTCCGAAAAGACAAAGCCCCAGCAGAAGCATCATCAGGTGTTCGCGCAGCGTGAATTTCATTTTTCTTCCAGTTGCCAGGCAAAATAAAATGAGCAGAATACCGGCTGCCAAAAAGCGATAGGCAACCGATAACAGCGGATCAACTGTTCCCAGTTGAAACTTAATGGCATACCATGTCGATCCCCAGATCAATGATGGAATGGCAAACAATATGTATTGTCTTGTAGTCATTTATTCATGAAACTGTTAACCCGATAGCTGCTTTTAAGAACGGCTTCATGGATCTAATTTCTAGAAAATCATTTTCTCAATAGGAACCACTAGAATTCCTTCGGCACCGGCTTTTTTCAACTTGCCAATCACTTCCCAAAAATCATCTTCTTCAATTACCGAGTGCATCGAGCTCCAGCCTTCTTTTGCCAGTGGAACCAGTGTTGGCGATTTCATTCCCGGCAGCAGCGAAGTTATTTCTTCTATTTTTTCATTTGGAACATTCAGAAGAATGTATTTTTTGCCTTCAGCACGTTGTACCGATTCGATTCTGAAAATCAGTTCATCAAGAATTTCCTGCTTTTTTGCCGAAAGGTTAGGATTGGCAATCAATACAGCTTCTGATTTCATTACTACCTCAACTTCTTTCAAACGGTTGCTCACCAGTGTAGATCCTGAGCTTACGATATCGAAAATAGCATCGGCCAAACCAATACCCGGTGCAATTTCTACCGATCCGCTAATCACATGAATCTCTGCGTTGATATTATTCTCGTCCAGAAACTTTTTCAGAATAACGGGGTAGGAGGTAGCAATTTTTTTGCCGTTGAAGAATTCAACACCCCGATAATCAAGTGACTTTGGAATAGCCAGCGAAAGTCGGCATTTCGAGAAACCAAGACGTTTGGCGATTACCACGTTTTCGTCTTTCTCGGCCATTTCGTTTTCGCCAACAACACCAATATCGGCAACTCCGTCGGCAACGGTTTGCGGAATATCATCGTCGCGTAAAAACAAGGCATCCATCGGGAAATTTTTCGCTTCCGATACCAATTTACGTCTGCCAACGCTTAATCCGATGCCGGCCTCGTTTATCAGGCCCATTGAGTCTTCGTTTAACCTTCCTTTTGTTTGAATAGCAATCTTAAGTTTTTCCATGTCTGTTTTATATAAAAAAAGGCCTGCCTTTAATGGCAAGCCTTTATGAATTAATATCGTTGAGTTTAAACAAAACAATTACAGCCTACCCGATGGTTGGTTCTTCCAATGATGGCCGTGATGTAATGTTGTTACTGTCATATCAGTTATTTTGATGCAAGTATAGTTATAAAATTGTATTGAACAATACGTATTGGTGTTAATTTAAAATTAAAGTTAAGCCGGCAATAAACATAAACACAATTTATGGTCTTTTATGAATTTTCCTGATAAGAAATTGATAATGTATTTTGTAGATTGCAATCGATTGCATAGATTTGCATCAAACTTAGATCAACATGAAGAAAACAATCATTCTTTTACTTGCCGCGATAGTTCTGGGAGGAACGGCGCAGGCACAAAAAGCGGGTAACGAAAAGCTTTTTAAAGACAGTTACATTAAAAAAACGATGAAAAAGGCGTTGGACTGGCAGTTGGAGCATCCAAAACACGAATTGTACGACTGGACCAACGGTGCATTCTACGCCGGGGTTGTTGCAGCTTACGAAACAACGGGCTCGAAAAAGATTTGGAAGGCCATGTACGAAATGGGAGAGGCCAACAACTGGAAACCGGGGCCACGTTTGCATCATGCCGACGATCATGTGATTTGCCAAACTTACATTGATATGTACAGGGTTTCGGGCGAAAAGGAAATGATTGAACCGTTTATTGCAACCATGGACGAGTTTATGAAAACGCCATACAAAGGCGATGGTATTCGTGAAAAGACGTGGTGGTGGTGCGATGCTTTGTTTATGGCACCTCCGGCATTTGTAAAGCTGGGAATGACTTTAGACGATGACAAATACCTGAAACTTTCGGATGAACTGTGGGAAGAAACCTACGACTTGCTTTGGGATAAAGAACATCATTTGTACGCACGAGATATGGGCTACAAATGGAACGAACCCGGAATTGAAGAAAAGAAAGAAGCCAATGGCAAGAAAATTTTCTGGTCGAGAGGAAACGGCTGGGTTATGGGTGGTTTGGTTCGTGTGTTAAGCGAACTTCCAAAAGATTATCCGAACCGTGATTTTTATATTCAGAATTACAAAGAAATGGCGGCAAAAATTCTTTCGCTGCAACAGGAAGACGGTTTGTGGCGTTCCAGCCTGCTCGATCCTGAATCGTATCCGGGAGGAGAAGCCAGTGGATCAGGTTTTTACTGCTATGCTTTGGCCTGGGGAATCAATAACGGCATTTTAGATGAAGCCACTTATCTTCCTGCGGTAGAGAAAGCATGGGTAGGATTAAATGGTCTGATTCAGCCCGACGGTCATGTGGGCTGGTGTCAGCCAATTGGTGCCGATCCTCGTAAAAACTTCGAAGCAGAGAGCTGGGAAGTATACGGAACGGGAGCCTTTTTGCTAGCCGGCAGCGAGGTGATTAAATTAGATTAGTCGATAAAATATTTTAACAATAAAAAGGCCGCTGCAAATCATTTTGCAGCGGTATTTTTACATATTGTTTAGTGATTATTTCACCTTTTTGGCAGTAATCGGCATCTCTCCATCAGGGCTATTTACACTTCCTTTCATATTTTCTCCTTCAACGGTTACTTTAAGGGTAACGTAATTGTAGTCAACATAAAGACCAAATTTTAATACGCCTTCGCTGTAAGTAACATCTTTCAGATCGATCTTGTACCCATCTTCCAGTTTAACATGACCGGTCAGGTTGCCTTCCTTTTCTTCAAATACAAGATTTCCGGCATTATAACCGTAAGGCGCACTCGGAACTTCGTATTTCCATTCTCCAATTACTTCTTTATTGTTCGAAGAGTTGCTTGCATTAACTGTAATCGTAGCAGCAAAAAGGATAAAAACAAAAAACATTAATTTTTTCATTGTATAAAATTTAGGTGTGATTTTAAATTGCACTTGTTTAGTGTGTTACAAAGATTGGCAGCAACATTCGTTTTTGCAAATTAAAGGGACGAAATTCGCTATTTAGGGATAAAAATTCGACAGTCAGGATAAAACGGTTAAAAGCAGTGGCGAATATTTTTCGGATACCGGAATAGTTACTTCTGAAGAATTCAGGTGAAGACTCAGCTTTTTATTTTCTTTCTGAACAAAGTCAACATTTTGGATATTCACAATAAATGAACGATGACAACGCAGTATCGATTCAGACCCCAACTGGCTTTCTATATTTTTCATGGTATTCCGCAAAAGTTTTCGTTGTAATTTTCCTTCCAATATAAAGTTTACGGTTACATAATTGTCGGTTGACTCAATGTAAAGAAAATCCTTGCTTCGAACCGAAAAACGGGGTTTCCCTTTTTCATCAGTAAAAGTTAAAAGCTGGTTTTTGTCGGTTCCGGAAAGTTTGTTTTGTAGTTGTTCAATTTCTTCGATGTGCTTTTTGTAATAAATCAGAAGAAGCGCAAACGAGTATGGAATCATAATCCCAAGCACGGTGTATTTTAACGAAAAAAGGAAATCGTTGATAAAGTTACCAATCGGATTGCCGTACAGAAAAATATAAACGAGGCTGATCAATACAATCTCAACAAGAATCCACAACAAGTAGCTTTTAAGTTTGAATGTTTGTTGATGGAAAATTTTACGAAGTGGAAATTGCGTGATCAATAATACCAGCGACGAAATAAAACCATAGCTCGAAAGTCTGAGGAATTGAATAATTGGAGAATCGGAATACCAACGACCAATATTCCAGGGTTTAAAAACATTGATAAAGAAAATGCTGAAAACCAGAACGGTAAGAACCAGGAAGTACCTGTCTTTTTTGCGATCGAGCAAACTAAAGTTGTTATTTAAAAATGATAGGTTCAACGGATAGCTGTTTATTTGTCAATATTAAATGTTTGCTTCTTAATTTCAAAAAAACAATTTAATTATTCTTCCATAGTTGAATACTAAATAATATTTATTGCTTTGTGCGCTCAAGGGCATGGTATTTGTCGGAACAGAACACAATTAAACAATTACAGAAAGATTCAAGTCGTGAAACATACCATTATTATTTTATTTTTCGTAGCGCTGTTTGTCGCCTCGTGTACCGAAAAGCCGGCTGAGAATAGCGGTTTGCCGGAAATACTGTTGAAAAAATCGCAGGATATTTTACCCATTTCAAGTTTTGTTGAAAATCTGGATTACCTGGAATTAAAAGTAAACGAAGCCAAAATAGAATTCGGCGATATTTTAAACGTAAAAGAACTGGATGGCGATTTAGTCATTCTTCAACGTAGGGCGCGCGAAATTAGTTTTATCCGGTTTACACAAAAAGGCGAATTTATAAATACCATTGTGAGTAATAAGGAGGGGAGTGGAAGAATTAAAAATCCTCTGGATATTATTACTTATCAGAAAGATTTTGCAGTATTGGCCGGGGATGGAATTTACATTGTTGGGAAAGACGGAAAATACAAAAGCAAACTGGTTTCTGCGAAAATGCCCGGAACAAAATTCTTTGAGTCGAAAAACCAGTTTTATGTGGTGAACGATGTGCCCGGTCATGGTTTGTATACTGTGTATTCGCAAAAAAGTAAAGGTAAAAGAATCAACTTTCCTGAAGATCGTTTGAGAGATTTGGGACGTTCGAATTTGGCAGCTGTGGAAGCTGCAAACATTTCGCTGGTATCATCGTACAGCGATACGGTTTTTGCCTATAATAATTCGGCTTTTCAACCTGAATATTTAATTGAAAGTGATGGTTATCCTTCGTTTGCAGAAATTTGGCGAAACACCGGCGACAAAGATGATGTTGAGACACTGAAATACATTCATAACACGCACCATTCGAAAATAAAAAGCTACTTTGAAAATAAGAATTATATTTTTCTAACCTATTGGTTGGGCTCTCACCAAACTACTGCACTGATTAAAAAGAAGGATTGGGAAGCCACGTATTTTACCGAAGCAGTTAATAATATCGACGGAGGTATCTGGGACAATCCCGCGTTTCTATCAGAGTCCGATCAGCTTTACATACCCATAACAGCTTACAAAGTTGGGGGACATACAATTTCGGATAAACGCCACAACGAATTTGAAAAAGTGCAATTGCATATTGCAGCTTCCGGTAATCCCGTATTAATGCGTTGCCGATTGAAATAGGCTAATCAAAGTAGGGCTCTGTCAGTTCTCCACATTTGTATCCAAACATCATTCTTATCTGTGCTTCGTTGTTTCGCGGAAGTGAAAGTGGCGGAAGTTTGTTTTCGTTAAACCAGCCCACATCACACGTTTCCGGGCCTACTGAAATGGAGTCACCTTCTTTTTTACATAGCATAAAAATCTTATAAACATACTCGAATGCCGGCGGCATACCTTGTTTTTGTTTGTCCATAATGGCCAAAAGTCGCGTGGCTTTTACCTTTAAACCGGCTTCTTCCATACATTCTTTCTCGGCCACTTCGCCGGGGCTGAATGCTATATCCGTCCATCCGCCGGGTAGCGCCCATAGTTTATCTGCTTTTTCCTGTACCAGTAAAATCTTGTCATTTTCATTAAAAACAATGGCTCTTACATCTACTTTAGGCGTTCTGTAACCGTTACGTTCTTCAATAACCGGAATAATTTCAGATACAGGTATGCGCGTAATCTTCTCCAGCATTTCCAGACAAATGTCTCTTATTTCCTGGTAACGTTCAATGTCGTAAGCAATAGTGTTGTATTCCAGCCCGATTTCGGCCAGGGCATGCAGGCGTTTTATTTTCTCGAAATAGTATTTGCTCATATTTTTTCTTAAATGTTTTTGTGACAGAGGTGGTTTTCATTTCTGTACCATAAAGCTACTGTTCTTTTTTTACCAGCATTAATTTGTTGCCTTCCAGCTCGGAGTAGCCCTGATCATAAACAAAGTAATAAACGCGCCCGGTTTTGGTGGTGTAGGTATTGGTAAAATAGCCAAAGTTAAAGCCTCGTTTTTTGAGGGAACTTTTATAGGTAGTGGTTTTTTCTTCCGGGTTTAGCTCTTCCAAAATCGAATGATTGTTTTTCAGAATGCGATTGATCTTTCGCATAAAATTGGTCGAGCCACTGGCCTTTTTATTGTTGTAGGCGTTGCGACAACTGTCGTTACAAAACTTCTGGTCGGCTCGTCCTTTTAATGGTTCTCCACATTCGAGGCAGCTTCTTTTTTCCATTTTGTTGCTTTTTGTTTGAGTTGCTAAAGTGCTAATATATAAAAATATATCCGTTTGTAAACGTTTGCAAACGTTTATTGTCGACTACAAACGTTTAAAAACCGAATAAGCTTTACCCGTCAATCTACCTTTGTTTCAACAATTGCGTTACAGGACTCGCATAAGACACAGTCCTAAATTATTAACTAAAAAAGGAAATATCATGAATGCATTAAGAAACAGCGTACGATTGTTAGGTCATTTGGGAGAAGATCCAAAAGTAAGAAGATTAGAGAGTGGAAAAGTAGTTGCCAATTTTAACATTGCCACCAACGAAATTTACCGCGACAGTAACGGAAACAAACAAACCGAAACCACCTGGCACCGTTTGGTGGCCTGGGGTAAAAATGCCGAAGTGGCTGAAAAGTATCTGAAAAAAGGAAAGGAGATTGCCATTGAAGGAAAATTGACAAACCGCCAATGGGAAGATAAAAACGGCGAGAAACAGTATATGACTGAGATTGTAATTAACTCGCTGTTGTTGTTAGACAAGGCATCGAATTAACAGCCGATAAAGTTAATCTACAAAAAAAAACAGTAGTATTGAAGTAATGATGCTACTGTTTTTTTATTGGCTTAGTTCTGAAGTTCAAACTCCGGCAATTACGCCCTTTAGTGAATAGGCAATTGCCAGCACGTCTTTTTGCGTTTGATCGTCGATATTATTCTTTGTCAGTGCTTTCATAATATCGTCGATAACATGCATGTATTCGCCCTGGCTGATGTTCATGCCTTTATGCGATGAAAGCATGTCTTTCCCGGTATATTCCTGCGGACCACCACTTCCGGCTGCCAGAAAGTTAATAAGGTGTTGCCTTACTTCCGCAAAATGTTCAGGATCGTCTTTTAAGGGTAAAAAGCGTTTGTTGACTGCCGGATTGCTCATGTGATTTTCCACAATATCGTCAACAATCGACGTAATTCCTTCGATGCCTCTAAGTCGTGCGTAAAGGCTTTGTTCTACTGGTGTTTTCATGTTGTTTTGATTAAATGTTCCTATACAAGTTAGTGATTATATAAATAAGAGACAAATAGGTGTTTAAATAGATTTCGATTCTTTTCAGTGCTTTTGGGTTGGTAAGTGACTTTCAACAGTACACGGAAACTTGTTTGAAAACATATGAATGGATTACCATATTCGAAAATTGTGTTTTATTTTTATCATTGGTCGGCAACGCACTTAGGGCCAGACCGAGCTACAGACTATTAACGAAGTGAAGATTTAACTAATTAAACCAGAGTTTATGGCTATTCAACAAAAAGATAGAATTTACCTTGACGGGGAGTTGTATGGGCTGTTATCAACACCTTTAAAAGTGTTTTTCGAAGCGCGTCCTGATATTCCTGTTTTCAGAGGAAAAATACCGGAATGCAGAAGAGGTTATATGGCATCATGGCGCATCCGGAATAATGTACTTTACCTAACGGGTTTTCAGCAGGTGAGTCCCACTGTTGTTATTAATCCCCGAGACGTGCTTACCGGCTCCAAAATGGTAGCCGATTGGTATGACGGAACTCTTCGGATTCCCATTGATTCTGACAAGTCAGGTGCGGAAGGAGGCGATAATTCTCATGAAACCGAACTCCATATAACGTTGCAAGGTGGTGTTGTTTACAACCACGAAATTGTTCAGAAGAAACATGTTCCTTCTAATAGCTCTAAAAAGAATAACGTTTTATAGGCTGGAATTATTTGGGTTAAAGAGTTGGGGGAATAAATTTAATCCGTCGAAATCATTTTTACGGGTGCTGGTCCTGGTGGAGGAGCTGATATATCCATATCATGAAATTCCAGTACCTTTTCTTTAAAACTGTTTTCGAAAGAACCATTCGAGGCTGCTACATTTTGCAAAAAATTATCAGATCCCGGGCCTTCATGTAAAACAACCACAACCGGACCATCGGGTGTTTCTGCCAACCATGCATCATGACGGGTTAATCCGTGTTTTTTGTTGAATTCATTAAACGCCTGACTTTGTTCTCCACTAAACGATTTTGCCCAATCTTTCCAGGCATCTACTTTTTCCTTCTTTAAAGGAGCAAGAATTAATCCCATAACTTAAATGTTTAATAATGAATAATTTGAATAACTATTAAAATTAAGACAAATAAGTCTTTAATCAAAAGTCGTGAGGTGCTAATATTGCTGTGCTGTGTTAATAATTCTTAATCAACGGCGTACGGAGCTATTTATGGATAGGAGGTGGATTCGCAATATCAAAACGCCCATTTTACACGCACATAAACTGCCTGACCGTAATCGCCGTATTCAGTACCTTCTCGTCCGAAGAATAACTGTCCATTCAGCATTAATTCCCAGTTATCGCCCAACGAGTAGGTTAAGGCCGGACCAAGATATGAGGAACCATCGGTGGGATTTAGCATAGTTGACAGGTTGGCAGAGAGCAGTGGAGTAAAAGGATAACTAATTTGGCCGAACAATTGGTATTTCCCCAATGAAAGCATTTTGGCAGAAATATCGGGAGCAAAAAAACTACGGCCACCAGCATCGCCTGTTGTTCCGTAGCTGTTGAATAAGGTTCCGAAATGCAGGTAAAAGCTGTTGGAGAATGTATAATCTGCCGAAACTGATGCTACAAATGTTTCGAAGTTCTCTGGATCTTCCTTATCGCGCGGACGAAACCAGGTTGCTTCACCCCGGAATCCGGCACCTTTTATATCGCCGGCCCAACCGCAGCCTAAAACGTAGTCTTTGCCAACCCAGCCACCCAAAAACTGGATATCGTAATTAAATTTCGAAAAGCGGTACATCCCGGCAATGGCGGTTTCATCATTGATGTGTCCGATCTTATAGACCAATTCAGCCGATGAAGTTACTCCGGTATAGTATTGCAAGCGAATTCCGTCGGTGCCGGGGCGTTCTTCGTAATCAAAATCAAAGTAGGAAAAAGTGTTGAACACATCGTTAGGATTCCAAACCAGGTTCGTGCCCCAGTTAATACGTTGGCGTCCGAGTCTTACCTGCAATTTCCCGCTTGTGTAATCAATCCATGCCCGGTCGAGCATCGTATGTAAAAACCAGCTGTCGGCAGAAAGTAACACGGTTCCCAATTCTAAATAACCGTTATCGGCATCAACAAAATCTTCGTAATCGGGAAACTCACGGATCATTTGCCCCATGTAAATGCGGTTGCGGGCTTCCAAGGCAAATGTCAGTTTTTCCGATGCATACCACCTGAAATTTAAACGGTTGTGTATCTCATTCAGAAATAGGTAATCCAACGATTTATCTGTGGAAATGGGAATAGGCTCCACCGGGTGATAATACATACCCAGATCTTTTATGTAGCCGTAAAACGACAGTTTAGACTGTGCTTGTATTACAAGGCTAGAAAGTATAAGAGTTAGTATGAGTAAAGCTTTTTTCATTTTTTGAATCCTGTTTGATCAGGTGTTTTCTATTTTCTAAATCATATAAATGTCGAATTTCGACAAACCACTTGAGATCCAAGATTGGAATAAACACAAACAAGCTATATTAGCCTGTACTTCTTCAATCTTAATTCGTTAATCATTATTCATCGTTCATTGGTTTCCCATTCCTCCCGCAAAATCCATCACGCACATGGTAGTGTATCGCGGATGAGTTCCGCAGGCCACGCCAATTTTTTTAAAATCAGCTTGAAGAAGGTTGGCGCGGTGACCACGGTTTTTAACGCCATCATCGATTAATAGAAAAATTACGATTTGCCGTGCAGAGGTATTTCCATATGCAATATTCTCCGCAATACGAACCTGCCATTTGCCGTAACGTTCAATACGTACTTTCGAGTTTGAACGATCCTTTCCAATATGTCCTGTTCTTCCAGTTTTTGCCTGATCTTTTTGATGATCATTGGCCGCTTTGGTCAATAATTTGTCGGGATATACAATCGGAGCAGGAGATGCATTTTTCAGAAAACGGACACATTCACGCAATGCGCTTACGCCTTCCTGCGTCATTATCGATTTATGGCCGGGGTAGTGCAATATTTTTTTGTCGTAGTATTGGGCGAGGGGAGCAATATATTTCTCAGCGTACGCCGACGGATCAGAACGGAACAAGTTGACTTCGTAAATCACTTCTTTCTCCAGTTCCGACAAGTAATTGACATCGGCAGCAGTGTTTAGCGTACGGTTTTTTGTTTCTCCTGTGGCTGAAACTGTAAGGGTCAATGCGATTAAAAATAGGACTATCCGGATTTTCACTTTTATACTTGTTTTAATGGCATCTTCTTAAACAAAAGCTGTTATTTTCTGATGTCGCTGATGATCTTTCCATCTTCTATGGTAATTACACGCCGCGCTTTGTTTACCACCCGCTGGTCGTGCGTTGAAAATATAAACGTTATTTTTTCCTCTTTATTAAGTTGCTCCATAATATCGAGCAGATTTTCGGTGGAGTGCGAATCGAGATTGGCAGTAGGCTCATCCGCCAGAACGAATTTGGGTTTCGATGCCAGTGCTCGTGCAACAGCCACCCTTTGTTGTTGCCCGCCCGACAATTTCGATGGTCGTCGATCCATCATCTCGCCCAGTCCAACGGCTTTTAACAGTTCGCTGGTACGTGCATCGCGGTCGGCTTTTTTGCTTCCCTGCAAATGCATAATAAATTCCACATTTTCTTTGGCAGTAAGAACAGGAATCAGGTTATAAGCCTGGAAGACAAAACCAATGTTTTTCATTCTGAAATCAGTTAGTTTTCGTGATGAAAGTTCATTGATCTTAACGCCTTCAATTTCAACCGAGCCTTCAGTGGCGTCATCCAAACCGCCAATAATATTCAGCAAGGTTGTTTTTCCCGATCCCGACGGACCAACGATGGCGGTAAATTCAGCTTCTTCAATCGACATATCTATTCCGTTAACCGCATGTACAGAAACGGAGCTGCCGTTATAAATTTTGTGCAGGTTTTTGATTTCTATTATTTTCATTGCTGTCGTAATTAATTCATTCTACTATTCTAATCCTCAAATATTCTAATCTTTCTTATTCCGTTCTCGTGGCTTCAGCCGGATTCAATTTCAGCGCTTTTCGTGCCGGGTAAATTGCAGAGATCAGTCCTGTAAAAACTACCAGCGTAATTAATATTCCTAATGAGTGAGATGGAAATACCGTTGCAATTTCGGTTGACATACCGTATTGCTCCAATCCCTGGGCAAAAGCGGAAAGATTGATTGGATGTTGTTCGAAAATTCGGGAAACACCTATTCCGAGAAGGATTCCGACTAAGCCCCCCGTTAGAGTAAGCATAACAGATTCCAGGATGATCATGTTAAAGATTTTCCGTTTATTCATTCCAATAGCCATTAACATTCCAATTTCTTTTACACGTTCCAGCACTGCCATCAGCATGGTATTGATAATGCCGAAACACAATGCGATGAGGATGATCAGTATAAATATGTACATGTACTGATCCATGGAATCGGTAATGAGTGACATTTCAGGACTTAATTCTTTCCAGGTTTGCACGTCCATTCCGGGGGCAGTTTTTTGCACTGCCGGTTTTACCAATGGCGCATAACTGTTGTCTTTTAACAGAATGGCAATTTCGTGTACCGCCTCGGGTTGAATGCCAATTTGCGATCGCAGATCGTTGATGTTGACGAACAAATGCATTTCATCGAAACCGGTGTTTACTGTTTTATAAATACCTGCCACGCGGTAGCCTTTTGATGATAAGTCGCCATTAAAATCAACCAGTTGTACATTTATTTTTGTGCCTACTTTTAAACGTAGTTTGTCGGCAAGTTTTTTGCCCACCAATACCGGGGGCATCCGGCTGGTTTTTTCAAGGTAAGTACCTTCAACCAGGTGTTGCCAAATATCAGTAACCAGCTTTTCTTTCTCCGGATCGATCCCCAGCATTTTGCCTCCACCTGTTCCGTGAGCAGCCATAATAAAAGGCTCAGCAATCAGTCGGGGAGAGGCAGCTTCTACCGAATCGAGCGCTGCAATTTGTTCGGCCAGTGTAAAGCCATTTGGTATAAATAATTCCGATTCGGTGTTGTCCAAAAAATGCAGAGCGTGCACCTGTATGTGCGACAACTCCGATTTGGTGGCCGATTCAATCCGCGAGTTGTACATGCCATTCATAAATGCCATCATGAATATGCCTGCAAAAAGGCCCAGCGCAATGGCCGCAATCATTACTATACTGCGGGTTTTGCTTCGCCAAACGTTTCGCCATGCTATTGAAAGTATCATTTTGTTTTATTTATGTCGGAAGACGAAGTTGGAAGTCTGAAGAGTTCTGCTTCAAATCCAAACTGTTGTATTCCTGATTATTATTCATCTTAATAATTGTGAGAACTGAAAACTGTGACTGTAAACTTTCTTACGCCCGCATTGCTTTCGTGATTTTTAACCGGCTAACATTTGTTATCGGGAAAATCGCTATAAAAATACTGATGAGGAAAACCACAATGATCTGGTTGTAGAAGAGCGAGGCTTTCATGGAAACGAACATATACGGCTCCATGCCATAAATTTCGGTGGCTTTTGCCATATCGCCGGTTAGCGGAATTGGGTTGTAGAAGAAGTACAGACAGAAAAAGTAACTAAATATCAGTCCAACTGCGCAGCCGATCAGGCCGATAAAAAGTGTTTCGATAAAAACCAGCGATGCTAATTTTCTTTTTTGCATACCTACGGCGTGTGTCACTCCAAACTCGCGCTGGCGTTCTTTTACCATCATGATAACTACGCTAAACATACCGAAGGCAATGACCAGATAAAGAATCCCAAGCATGATAATGCCACCGCCGCGGTCGCTTTGAATTATTTGCACCAATTCAGGTGTCATTTCTGTCCAGGTCATTACCGTGTTCTTTTCCGGCAGAATTTGCTCAATTTCTTTCTTTATGTGATTAACGCTGTAATGATCATTGGTCATTACAACCAGCGAAGTAGACAAACCATAAGCTGAATAAAACTCGCGGGCTGTTTCAATATCCATGTATACCAGGCGTTTGTTAAACTCTGCATTGGGGTGTTTTATAATTCCTTTAATCGGAAATAAGCCACTGGCACTTATTCCGTGATATCCTTGAGAGATCATCACCAGTGTATCGCCAACATCCAGTTCCAGGTACTTGGCCAGTCCTCCGCTGATCACTACTTCTTTATCGCCCGATTTTATAAAGTCTCCCGACTGCATTTTTTTAGAAAGATTGGTGATCTGGTCTTCGGCTTCTGGTTCAATCCCCATCACCATGGCCGGTTTACTTTTCATGTGGTCGGCAGCCAATGAAAACGATTCAAGCCGGTTGGAAACCAGCGAAACGTCTTTTATGTTTTTAATCTGGTTTTGTAATTCTGCATCTACTTTGAAACTATTGTCAAGCGTACGTTCGTCCCAGTAGGCAGTATCCTGCACTTGTAAATAACCGGTGTAGAACTTAACCGAATTATCGATCATACTGTCGTACGAACCTTCCTGCATCGATCGCATCCACGAAGCCAGCAGCACGCTGAACACGATAGAAGATATGGCAATGATAGTTCGGCGTTTGTTGCGCCAAAGGTTTCGCCATGCTAGTTTTATGTTTGTTTTCATGACAAGGATTGATTTGTTGATGGATTGAAGGATTGAATTACTGAGCTGTTGAAGGACAGATGGATTGATGGGGTGATTGAGTTTTTTATATACATCGGTGTAGTTTTCATTTTTTAGCTTTTAGAGTTTTTGCGGGCCGAAGCCATAAGTTTAAGAATTTCCAAACTCTCCTGATGAAGGCGTTTTGTCTCAGTTGAGTTGCTTAATTTTGATTCTATTAACAGGTCCAACCACATTTCAGTTTCATCGGCTTCTTCCACTACGATGCTCAATTTGCTGAAAAATTCAGCTTTAGACCTCGCCCTGCAGGCTGCTCGATAATTGGCATAAACAGAACTACCTGAGCGTAGTAACTGGTTTTTAATTATATTGACCTCTTGAGATTTTGGCAGATTTTGACAAAGTTTAATTAATTCAAGCACGAATATTTTCAGTCGCGCTTTCATATTTTCACTAAAACTGATATTTGTATTTTGCATAATTCTTAAAATTGTATTCAGTATTTCAATCCCTCAATCCCTCAACAGCTCAGTAATTCAATCCTTCAATCCCTCAGCCCTTATCGTATTCTCTTCATATTCTGTTGCGAAAAAAAGCTCTCCTTCAAGTCAACATCAAACTCAATTTTATCAAAGATCATAACTGTTTTGTTGCCTTCTTCATCGGCCGGAATCATTTCCAAACGTGTTGGCATTTCGCGGTCGTCCATCATTTTTACATCCGTCAGAATTTCGGTATTTACCAGGTATCCGTCTTCGTCGTAAAACTCAGCTTTTAGCCAGTGCAATTCTTCTTTCGATATCCACATAATCACTTTTCCCCAAACGACGGGTGCATCTTCGTGGGGTATCAGTTCAATTTTATAGCACGAATAGCCGTCAACTTCTTCCTCGCCAAGCAGTTTGTTCGAATAGTCTTTTGCCATTTGCGATTCCTTAACCAAATCGTCGTTGGTAAAATCCGAGCCCATCCACGACTGCATCATCATCGACGGCGGAATTTTTATCATCCTTTCGATGTTGGGCACCCAGTTCCACATTTCTTTGTCGCGTTTCAGGAAAACCTGGCCTTTTTCTTTAGCCGGTGCAGTAATATAAATGAGCGAATAGTCATTGCCCAATGTCCAGTTTTTCATCGAGACTGTACGGCTCCACCCCGGGCGTTCAATTATCATAGTCATCTCGCCACGGCTGGATTCGCCTCTGAATTTTTCGTCGGCTTGTTTTATAATGGCCGTCATATCCTGGGCCAGCACAAAAAGGCTCACAAGCATAAAAGTTAGTGTAAGTTGTATGCGTTTCATTTTGGTAATTGTTGATTGTTAACGATTTTAAATGCTGCGGTAATTACAGCCTCTTCCAGTTTATCTATGGGGAAAACATCGGGGGCAGCAACACAGTATAAAAAGGCGCCTTCTATTAACGAGGAAATAGCCATTAGGTCGCTTTCCGGATCTGTGCTGCCCTGGTCTTTTATAAAACCATAAAATAGATTGAAAATGGGGGCCGCTTTTTCGGCGTAAGTATCGGCAAAAGTTTGTGAGATTTGAGGTTGCAGCAAGAGTGAAAAAAACAACTTCCAGTGCTGCATGTTATCGCGAAGGTGTTTGAAATTTTGCCGGATGAAATAGATAAATTCTTCTCGGGAGAGTATTCCGTCATGGTTAATATCCAGGTTGTCGTAAATTTCGTTAAAACCATGTTCCATCAGTTCGTCAAGTATTTCTCTCTTGCTGCTGAAGTAGTTGTATGTTAGTCCTTTGGAGATTTTTGCTTTAGCTGCAATCTGGCTAATTGAAGTGGCGTGATAACCATTTTCTGCAAATAATTCAAGAGCAGTTTCCATGATTAAATGTTTCTTCTGCTTTCTGATATCGTCGAATTGTTCCGGACTTCTTGGCATCTTTTTTATTTATTGATTGAACGGTCGGTCAAAGTTATGAGTTGTATTTTTTAATTCCAAGAAAAAATTGGATTAATTGACCGATTGGTCATACTTCTATAATTGAATTATAGACGAAAAAGTTCGAATTAAAAGTTTGTGATTGAAAATAAACAGGAAAATAATGGTCAATTTTGTCAATGCACCAATAGTTGCAAGCAAATGTAAAATAACTTGCTTTCTTTGCGCCCAATTGATTTTAATTGAAACGGGGCGTAATTAACCCCGTCGTACATAATTTACGTAAATGAAGATATTTGAAGGACATTCTTTCCATATACCCGTTCTGGGTGTAGGATATTCAATGGACACTCCTGTAAATGTTGCACCTTTCGGAATTTCATCAGTAATCTCGCTGGTTGATGATTCTTTGATGGAAACCATTCGCGAATTCTACTGTAAAAAGTTTGATTTGCCGTTTACTGCCATCCCGAAAAAGGAAGACGACCACAGGGCAAAACGCATAACATCGTACCTGAATACGATGGAAGAAGTGGTAAACAAAAAGGTTGAGAGCCTGAAAGCATCCTTATCGACTGTAGGAGGCGAATTGGAAAAATATTACGATATGCTTCCAGAGGCATCGGAACTGAAGGCGAAATTCAGCAACCTGGGTTTTAAAAAATCGGTTTCGGAAGAACTGAAAAAGTGGGTAAACGAGAAGTTGCCGGTGGGTTCGATTGATGTAAACATCATGACTAAACTCGACCAGGTAAACAAAAAAGATGGCGAAGAACTTCCCATCGAGTATAACGATGCACATGCGGCATTGCGTGGTTTTGCCAACAGTAACCTCAGTTCGTCGTTGGTACTTTCTGCAGGAATGAGCCCGCGTTTGTACAGCTACATCGAAAATTTCAAAGACTTTTTTCCTGATATTACAGGATCGATCAAAAAGAAAATTATTCTTAAAGTCAGCGATTTCCGATCGGCACTGGTACAGGGCAAAATGTTGGCTGCAAAAGGGCTGTGGGTTTCGGAGTACCGTATCGAATCGGGTGTAAACTGTGGAGGACACGCTTTCCCGACCAACGGTGTTTTGTTTGGGCCAATTTTGGATGAGTTCCGGCTGAACCGCCAGAAATTATTCGATACCTGCGCTGAGGTTTATAAAACTGCTTTACAGAAAAAAGAACTTTCGCAACCCGCTACTGAACCTGATATGAAAATTACAGCTCAGGGGGGTGTTGGTAATGCTGAGGAACACAACCTGTTGCTTGAGCATTACAACATGGACAGCGTAGGCTGGGGATCGCCGTTTATGCTGGTTCCCGAGGTTATCAGTATCGATACGGAAACCATGAACCTATTGGCTGATGGCAAGGAAAAGGATTATTATTACAGTGGTTTGTCGCCGCTGGGCGTTCCGTTCAACAGCATTAAAGGGGCATCGATGAGCCAGCTTCGTTTGGCAATGGCTGCCGATGGAAAAGCCGGAATGCCTTGTACGAAAGGATTTTTGAAGTACAACACTGAATACACTGAAAAACCGATTTGTACATCGTCGCGCCAGTACCAAAGTAAAAAGTTACAGGAGCTGGAGGCGCTGAATTTACCGGAAGCAGAATACAAAAAAGCCTACGATAAAATTACTGAGCCGGAGTGTTTGTGCATCGGGCTTGGAATTTCTATGCTGGAATCGAAAGGGATTGCGGTGAAGGAAAACGAAAAAGTAACTGTTTGTCCGGGACCAAATCTTGCCTATTTCTCAAAAATCTCTTCGTTGAAAGAGATGGTTGATCATATTTACGGCCGTATTAATTTGCTGGACAAAGGTTACCGTCCGCATATGTTTTTAAAAGAACTGAGTATGTATCTTGATATTTTTAAAGAGCGTATCGAGGCTTTTCAGAAAAATACCGACGACGTGAAAGAAAAACGTAACCTGGGGAAATTCAAAAGCAACCTGCTTGAAGGAATCGAATATTACAAAACCCTTTTTGGAGAAAAGAAAAAGGATGTGGTTCTTGAGCTGGAAAAACTTGTTCAAAAATATTCAGTTTTGAACGTGGACTTGTAATTGTTTTCAAAATAAACATATAAAAGCGGGATCCATTTACTTGGGTTCCGCTTTTTATTTTGTATTAAATATTAGACCTTCAAGGTTTTCAAAACCTTGAGGGTCTTGTTGTTAAAAACGGGCATAAAAAAACTCCCACCGAGGCAGGAGTACAGGATTTCATATCCTTCGGCATATAGCCTTATTGTGATAAGATATAAAATTGAATTTCTATGTTTTTGAACAGATGCTTTATAAAAGCAAGGCCAATATAATACTTTTTGTCAAAATCTGATTATATTTAACAACATAAATTTACTAATGACCTATTAAAACGCATCTCAAAATGGCTAAAATTTTAGGACTTGACCTTGGTACAAACAGTGTTGGTTGGGCTGTTGTAGAAAAAGAACGAGGAGAGGATTTTAAACTTCGGGAAAAAGGTGTACGCATATTTCAGGAGGGGGTAAAAATAGAGAAAGGTGTAGAAGGCTCAAAGGCTGCGGAGCGCACAGGCTTTAGAAGTGCGCGTAGAATTAAGTACCGGAGAAAAGTTCGAAAGGTAAATACTTTGAAAGTTTTATCAGATTACAGTTATTGTCCTGAACTGGATAAAGAAGAATTAAAGAATTGGCAATATAAAAAGATATATCCACAAAATGAATTATTTAAAGTCTGGTGGACAACAGATGATAAGGCAAATAAAAATCCGTATTATTTTCGAAATGTTGCGGTTACCGAAAAACTGGATTTAACAAAAGAAGAAAACCGTTTTGCCATTGGCCGTGCATTTTATCATATGGCTCAGCGGCGTGGATTCCTGAGTAACCGACTTGAAGGGACAAAAGAAAGTGAAGGGGCAGTAAAAAAATCAATT
>NZ_JBFHGM010000012.1:0-41111 GCF_041583095.1 Draconibacterium sp. | reverse complement strand
ACGAATTTGCACGAATATAAGCAAGCATTTCTTAAAAATTAGATAAACAAAAAGGTGCCCGCTTTCGCAGACACCTTTCTCATATCTTCTAAAACTGAAATTATGCAGGCATATCAGGTAAGCTCCAAGGCTTACGGTAAGTATGCTTGATTAATTCAGCTGCAAAGTCTTTTGCAGGAACAGGATCAGTCCAGGTTTTGTGGAACGTTGGGTGACCATCATGAATTTCAAAGCCATCTTTGATAACAACTTTGATTTCTTCACTGTCAGTAAGGTTGGTGAATTGCATGTTTTCGCCATCCCAATCCAGTTCTTTGTTCAGCGACTGTAAACGAACGCCAAGAACACCCATAACAACCATTTCGTTGAATGGACCTGCTTCTTTAAAGTCAGATGCAGTTGGGACACGGTTTTCAGCACTTTCTTTACATGCGCGTACCCAATCCATTTCGTGGCTGGTTTCTACACGGCGACGGAATTTAGGTGCATTAGGTGTGCGACCCGACAATAACCATGGGTTTACACCATAACATCCGCAAATCAGTTTGTCTTTTGTTCCGTGGAAAATTACACCACCACCCTGATCGTTCGGATTTTTACCATCTGGCCATCCTTCAGGAAGCATTGGCTTAATTCCACCATCGTACCAATGTACATCAACCTGAGGAAGCGTGTTTTTCTTCAAACCTTTCCATGGTTTGCCTGCACTTGCCTTACGTTCTGGGTAAGTCAGTTTTACCGACTGGGCAGTAGGAGCACAGTCTTGTAACAACACTGTTGAGTTTCCTTGAGTATGAATAGGATAACCTAAATCAAGACCAACGAATACGGGGTGAAGAATATGGCAAGCCATATCGCCAAGAGCACCAGTACCGTAATCCCACCAGCCACGCCAGTTCCATGGGTGATAAACCTGGTTGTAAGGACGCATTTTTGCAGGTCCGGTAAACAGATCCCAATCCAAAGTATCAGGAACCCAGTCGCCTCTTTCAGGAGTGTTTAAACCCTGAGGCCAGATAGGACGGTCGGTAAAAGCTTCAACTTTTGTTACTTCACCAATTTCGCCGTTAGCGATCCATTCGGTGGTAAGGTTTACACCTTCGCCCGACGATCCCTGGTTACCCATCGATGTGGCTACTTTGTACTTGTCGGCCAGTTTTGTAAGCAGGCGAGATTCGTAAACCGAGTGAGTTAATGGCTTTTGCACATAAACGTGCTTACCCATAGTAATAGCATGAGCAGCAACAATTGCGTGTGTGTGGTCGGCAGTTGCAACTACTACACCGTCAATGCTGTCACCCAACTCGTCATACATTTCTCTCCAGTCTTTGTACTTTTTGGCGCCCGAGTATCTTTTAAATACAGGTGCTGAGTACTTCCAGTCAACATCACATAAACCAACGATGTTTTCCGACTCCAGGTTTTTCAGGTTAGCAAAACCCATACCTCCAACACCAACACCGGCAATATTTAGCTTGTCGCTTGGTGCTTTATGACCAAGGCCTGCTACTGCGTGGCGCGGAACAATTGTAAATCCTGCAGCTGCAGCTGCTGTTGTACCAAGAAATGCTCTTCTTGATACAGATGTCATTTTTGATTTTTCCTCCATAACAATATTAAATTTAATCGGATAGGTATTAAATATTCTTGAAATATATTCCAAAAAAACGGTTAAATATAGTGATAGTTAAGTGCTTTTCAATAAAGAATGTTGAGAAACAAGTATAAAAACGAAAATAAACCGGTGCCCGGACGAGCGGTATTTTTTGTTCGTGGAAACGAATAATCTTCAACATCAGCGGTTTACTGCTTTATGTATAGCTTTTGTCTATTTCGCTTAAAAAAAATCAATTTGACACGCGCTGTATTTCAATTTACATTTGCATGTAATCTTTAAAAAATAAAAAACGAAAAAATCATGAAATCAGTAGGAGATAAATTTCCAAAGTTTAAAAAAACTGCAGTATTAGCAGATAACCAATTCGGAGAAGTAACATCAGAAGATCATAAGAAAGCAGGCAAGTGGATGGTAATCTACTTCTACCCAAAAGATTTTACTTTTGTATGCCCAACCGAAATTGTGGAGTTTAACAACAACCACGCAAAATTTGAAGAGTTAAATGCTGAGTTATATGGTGTGTCAACCGATACTGCCGAGGTTCACCTGGCATGGAAATCGAACGACCCGCGTTTGGCTAATCTTACCTACCCGTTAATTGAAGATACTTCTAAGTCATTGTCCAAAAAATTGGGTATCTTACAACCTGGAAGCGTTGCTTACCGTGCTACGTTTATTGTTGATCCTGAAGGAATAATTCAGTGGGTAAACTGTAACAACGATGCAACCGGCCGTAACGTTGCCGAAGTATTAAGAGCTTTGGAAGCTACTCAAAATCCTGGTTTAACCGGATGTAACTGGCAGCCAGGAGACAATACACTATAGAAGGTAAAACTTAAAATCTAGAAATTATGTCAGTAAGAAAAGTAAACTCAGTTTGGAACGGAACTCTTAAAGAGGGAAAAGGAAATATGAACATCACCGGTTATAGCGGGCCGTTTACTTTTGCATCGCGTTTTGAAGATGGAAAAGGAACCAACCCCGAAGAACTGGTAGGTGCAGCACACTCAGGTTGTTACTCAATGTTTTTAGCAGCTCTTATCAGCGGCGAAGGATTAACTCCTGAAAGCGTTGAAACAGAAGCAGCCGTTACGCTTGGTCAGGTAGATGGCGGACCGGCCATTACCAACATTAAATTAACCAACGTTACAAAATGCGAAGGTTTGTCGCAAGAGAAATTTGACGAGCTTGCAGCTGCGGCTAAAGCTAAATGCCCGATTTCGCGTTTGTATGCCGGCGGTACTGCCGAAATTGAATTAGACGCAAAATTGGTTTAAAAGAGAAAGTCATAAATTGCATATAAGAGAGGGAGTCAGAGATGGCTCCTTTTTTTGTTCTCGCTTGTTAAGCACTTTAATTTCGAAAGACTACCTGTAAATTTTGGATATATTGAGAATGTCAAGGTTCTCTTTTACCCCTTTGGCTATCGCCATTTCCCCTCACGAGGGGAAACATCGGCAAGGCTGGGCAGGAAACTATGATGATAAACTGAAAGAGTTTTCAGCGCTCGCTCCCCTTTTGAGGGGAGCTCCCGATAGGGAGAGGGGTAGATAGAAATTCTTCTTCAGGCTTCTGTCTTCCGTCTTCCACCCAATTCTTAACCTACTTATCCATCCACTTCTTAAAACCCGAAACCTTATCGCGGCTAACGATAACATCTTCGTCCAGCTCGGCAGCCAGTTTTAGTTTTAGCCGGGTAGAGGAATAGCCCACAATTTCGTTAATGCAGTTAATGTTTACCAGGTAATTACGGCTAATGCGGAAGAATTGATCGGGGTCGACCATTTTTTGCAGCTGATCGAGCGAAAAGTCAAGATCGTAGGTTTTGCCTTCCATGGTTTTTATAAATGTGCTGCGTTCCTGCACAAAAAAGCAACAGATTTTACTTACCTGTATCGACTGAAAACGGTTACCGATTTTAATAAAGAACCGCGACTTGTAAGTTCTCGACAACTGCTCGATCACTTTAGCCACCTTGTCTTCCAACAGTTGGTGCTGACCATATAACTCCGTGTATTTCTCCATAGCCGAGCGCAAAGCTTCCAGCTCGATGGGTTTTAGCAGGTAGTCAACGCTGTTTACTTTAAAGGCACGAATGGCGTATTCGTCAAAAGCAGTGGTAAAAATTATCGGAGCTTTTATTTCCAGCTCATCAAAAACTTCGAATGAAAGTCCATCGTCGAGCTGAATGTCCATAAAAACCAGATCGGGAGCAGGATTCTCAGCAAACCAGTTCACCGCTTCTTCCACCGATTCCAACACCGCAAGCACCTCCGCTTCCGGGGCGATGGTGTGTAACTGCTGCATCAGCTTTTCCGCAGCAAAGTGCTCGTCTTCTACAATTACTACCTTCATTTGCTTTGGTTGTTCAGTTTTAATGGCACTTTCACAATAAATTCATCAGCAGTCTCCTGTGTTTCCACTTCGCGGTTCAGGATGAGCTTGCATCGTTCGTTCAGGTTTTTTAAGCCGATTTTCGATGAGGCAGCCAGTTGCATACGTTGGCGCAGGTCGTTGCGCACCACCAGTTTGTCAATTCCTTCAAAATGAATAGTGATGAGCAGCGGCTCTTTGCGTGTGGCAACGTTGTGTTTTATGGCGTTTTCAACCAGCATTTGTAACGACACCGGGATGATCTTCGCGGTTCCTGTTTCTTCAAAATCGATTTTGAGCTCTATTTTCTCGCCGTCGCGAATTTTCTGCAAGTAAAAAAAGTCTTTTACAAATTCCATTTCGGCAGCCAGCGGAACAAGGTCTTTCTCCTGGTTCTCGAGCACATAACGGTACACGGCCGAAAGTTTATGAATAAATTTATCCGACAACGCAGGATTGGAACTTACCAGCGACGACAGCGTGTTTAAACTGTTGAACAGGAAATGCGGATTCACCTGCGTTTTCAGCGTCTCGTACTGAAAAATAAGCTTCTCTTCCTTTAGTTTCTGCATGCGTTTAACGGTGTCGGCCCATTGCGTGTAGAAAAAGAAGAGGGCACCCACGGCAAAACCAATTCCGGCAGCGGTTAAAAACGACCGCAACTCGGCATGCATAAGGCTGGGGATAAACTCCGAAAATGGCGCTCCGCCCCTCCAAAAGTGCCAGGCGAAAAGTGTAAGGAACAATGCTGAGGCAATAAGCAGCACCGTAAAGTAAAAGAGCACCAAACGAATGATGGTTTTCCTTATGGCTCCCGGTGTGTCGGGATCGACCGACTTGAAAAAACGATTGCCCAGGTACAGGAACAGCTCCAGCTGGATAAAAGTTAGCAGTACCATGTTCCACAAGCCTTGCGACGCAATACGTTGAAAAAGCACCAGGCTAAAAACAATGCTGATGGCAACTGCACCCGCCAGGATAGCCACGTGCTTGAGCACTTGTTTTTTTGTTTGTTTATGTAGTTGAAAGTTTGCCATGGTTTCGGTTTATGAAGATAATAAAAAACTGTTTCTGAAAAACACTTTGTAAGGCAGCCGGTCAATTACAACCGGCCACCTCTAATCTCAATAATCAGATCAAAGAAAGATTGTTTTCATGAATTTATTTTTGCTTGTTCAAAGATGCAGCAAACACTGTTTTTCTGAAAAAAAGAATTGCTGAGTGGGGGAATTTGGGGTACGAATGGGAAAGAGAAAGTCACTAGTCACAGGTCACTGGCTATTGGTCATTAGTCACTTGGAAATTTGAATACTGAACGTACCCCCCGGCTTTCTCCGGTCCTTCTTCGAAGCCCCCGGCTTTCTCCGGTCCTTCTTCGAAGCCACCGGCTCCAGCCGTCCCCCTACAGGTAGGGGGACAGTTGAGGCCGCCATCCCGATTTATCGGGTTAGGCTGAAACGGGGGGTATATGTTTCAAATAGCATTCATTATGCGTATAAACATAAGCTCACATCTCAACATTAACGCAACCTTTTTCTATTTTTAATCATCTAAAAATCAAAAACATATTAAACCACTGCCAAATGAAAACAATAGCCACAAAGTGCACTTCCTTATTTTTTCTGCTGTTGCTATTCGTTGCTGCAGGTTGCAACAAAGACGAAAATGATATCAACGAAAATCTTACCGATGGATTTTGTATTACATCAAATGGCGAAGTTGTTTTAACGCATAATGATTTTGAATACTACGATTATTCCACTCATCTGATTTATTTAAATGATAATAAGTCGTTTGTTGAGGATTTTGAAAACCTTGGAGAATTTACAGTCTTTGCAAAGGAAGAGGAAATATACAGTGGTGAGACCTGGCCGGGTTATTCGTCTTCGATGCCTATCGGTCCGATAATTAGTACCCATCCTTCTTTTTATGGCGACAATATCGTTTCGATTGGATTTATGCTCTACCTCGATTCATTGGGTAACTTTTTACCTGATCCACGCGAAGATGAAAGAATTGTTGAGGCACTAAAAGAGTACGATCAGTTTCATGCCGGATTGAGTTGTGAAATCACATCAGTTGAGTACGTATCTTCAACAAACGTAACAGTTAAACTACTGCTAAAAAATAACGACGATTTCAATTACTATTATATCGATCCTGAAAAAACCGGGATTGGCCTTTTTCACTATTTTACAAATGGATTATACATCCGGAATTTTAGTACCTATGAGATGTATGAGCATAAAATTGAGACAGTTTCGGCCGACCCATGGAATAGCTGGGATATAGATTGGTTGTCGGTAATTGGTGGTAACCAGAGCAAAGAAATTACAATTACCTATAGCAATTTTGAAGCTGTACCACCGGGGCAATACAAAGCTACTTTCGAATTTCCCGGGCTAGGTTTTCAGGTGAGTAAGGCAGCTATTAATCAAGCCAATGGCCAGATTTGGTTGGGCAGCCTGAGAATGCAGAAGGAGATTACTATTGAGTAAAAGCAACTCCGATGCTGCTAATTAAATGCAAAAACGAAATGAGATGAAGAAGAATTTACTACTGATAATTTTAGCTTCGATACTAACATGCTGTGAAAAGGAAGAAGGAACAATTGGTTATGATGCGATAGAATTGGATACATACGTTATTGAAAACTATTTGTATGATGCCAAACAATTATACTTTCATGAAGTATATCAGGATAGTACTCACTTTAACTATAACGATCCAATTCTTGATGATAAGGAAATAGATAAAGTTTTAAAAATTATTCAGGCAGTATATGATTCTCACTCCCCCGAGCGGGATACGGTGTTCGATGTATATCAAATTCATGGTTATTATTGCTACAGTTTTAATTCAATCAGCTTGAAAGTAAAAACAGAATTATCCGAGATACAAAACTTATCCAATAAGATAATTCCAACAGGAGAAACTTCATTAGATAATATATTGAGTACTTATAATTTTGATTCTGTTAGAACTGCTTATAGTTATCCTCGTTTTCCGTGGTTGACTGTTTATACTGACGACGAATATAATATGATAACCGTTGAAAAAGAATTTAACTATATTGAATCTGTTTTAACTGCTGAATTTAATCATGGATGTATTGGCGACGGAAACACCATAACCTTAACAAGGAATAATGAGTCGGCTACAATTATTTTTAGCATTGGCAGTGGTGATTGTCCGGCAGGATGCATATATCATCGATATTGGGAATTTAAGGTTTCAAATGGAATCGCAAGATTTATAAAGGCTTATTGATCTTTTGCCGGAGCAAATACCCTTTGCCCAATTCCCAAAACCAGGTAAAACTACCCGCATAAAACCAGGTAATTCTACGGTTGACATGCATTTAATTATGTTGTAGTTTTGATATGTTAAATATCAAATGTCAATAAAATGAATGCCAAAACACTCGTCGCAAACGCGCGAAACCTTAAACTCAAGTATAAAAATCCCTTTCATCAACCGATGAACGCCAGAATAAAGTTTTAAGCAACCTTGCATTTTTCGATGAAAGGCTAAACGGAGTTCATTTTTAGCTTTCATTATTCGATGAAAACCTGAATTGAAATGAAGACAGCCTTTCATCCACCGATGAAAGGCTGAAACCAAAAAGAAACAAGCCTTCATCAGTTGATGAAACTTAGAATGAAAGTTTGGTGAAGTCTTCATCGCCCGGTGCTTTCTAACAATAGACATTAATTTGATTAGCTCCAGCTCAAATGAGCGATATTTTTTTC
Organism: Draconibacterium sp.; assembly: GCF_041583095.1. Classification (NCBI taxonomy): domain Bacteria; kingdom Pseudomonadati; phylum Bacteroidota; class Bacteroidia; order Marinilabiliales; family Prolixibacteraceae; genus Draconibacterium; species Draconibacterium sp. The sequence goes on along the minus strand of NZ_JBFHGM010000012.1, from coordinate 33,368 downwards.
TTTCCCAACTTAATGGAGGGAATATTTAAGTAAAAATTATTTCAAATACATTAAAACATTTTTAAATGGAAATCTTAAAAATTAAACTCACAAACCTTCGCAACGAAGAACACAAGAATTTTCACACCGAAGTAAACGACCTTGTCGTTCGTTTTACGGTTGAAGCCTTAAAAATTCAACGCTATTATCCTGCTTTTACGGCGGCATTGGATGCCGAAGCCGAAGCCCTGGATGTGGTGCAGAAAAGTATGTTTACCGGCCCGATTGCCGATGCCGACCACACCCGCGACACCACTACGCTGGGAATGGAAGATATGGTTGACGCGGCATTGCGCCATTTTAACCCCGATGTGCGCGCGGCCGCCCGTCGCCTGAAAATTGTTTTCGATAGTTTCAAAGGTATCACCACAAAACCTTACGATGCGCAAACAGCTGCTACCGATGTGTTGCTTACTCAGTTGCAAACTACCTACCGAACCGATATGCAAATGGTAGGCCTTACCGACTGGGCAACCGAGCTAACGGCCAACAACCAGGCGCTGAAAAACCTGGTGGGCGAACGCTACACCGACGAAACAGGCAAACCGCCCCTAAATATGAAAGAAGCCCGCAAACAACTCGACGCTGCCTACCGCAACGTAGCCAAACTGGTTGATTGTTTAATGTTTGTTGAAGGCCCCGAAGCCTACGAAGCTTTTGTTGCCGAACTTAACGAACGTATCGATAAATACAATACCAACATGAGTTTGCGCGATGGCCGTAATGCTGAGGATGAAGTGGAAGAATAGAATGATAGTTTTTGCACCGAGGCTTTAGCCCGGTGGTTAGTGTTGTTAAATGGATTGGCTTTAGCCGTTAATAGTATAAAATTAAATGCTAAAGCCATTTTCATGTACTCTAAGAAATCACCGGGCTAAAGCACGGTGCAAACGATAGTTGCTAAATCAATATTGTAATTGGAGCTTTCAATTTGTATCCGGTGATGATTGTCTAATCCTCCGTCCCGATAATATCGGGACACCTCCTTTACATAAAGGAGGACGCGTCCCCCCTGGCGAAGAGCCTGTCCCGATTGTAACATCGGGAGGGAATAAATGGGGAATTGATAGCCATAAAAAAATCCGGTCCCAAAAAAAGACCGGATTTTCTATTTCTTAAGCTTGTAGCTTGAAACTTGCGTCTTGCAACTAGAAGCTATTTCTTTTTATTCGCTACTTCAATATTCACTTTCTGGCCTCTGAAGCGGGCATTTTTGAAAGCTTTTGTAATTTCTTTTTCGTAGTTCGAGTCGATCTCGAAGAAGGAGAAACCTTTCAGCACTTCAATGCTGCCAATATCGATACTTTTTCCCGGGGTATTCTGGTTAATCAAATCGATGATTGCACGTTTGTTAACGCCGCTCTTTTTACCCAGGCTAAAGAAGAAACGCGACATGTTACCACCATTGCCTCTTCGTGCTCTGCCACGATCTCCGCGCTCACGGTCTCCGCCGCGCTCGCGGTTTCCACGTTCACCACGCTCACGTCCGTCGCGTCCACCTCTGCGGCGGTCGCCACGATCGCTACGCATCGATTCTTTTTCGCGCGCCTCGTCAACGTTAATATCCTTGGCGTTTTCGTAGTATTGTAAAAAGCGGTTAAACTCTACCGATACAAAGTGTTTGATCAGCTCTTCGCGCTCCAGCCATGCCAGTTTTTTGTAGATAACCGGCATAAACTCTGCAATCTGCTCGTTGTTTACTTCCACTTTTTCCACCCTGTCGATGAGGTTGAAAAGCTGCTTCTCGCAAATTTCTTTTCCCAGCGGAACCGGAATTTTCGTGAATTGTTTGCCCATTTTCTTCTCCACATCGCGAAGTTTACCTTTTTCGCGCATGTGAATCAGTGTAATGGAAATTCCCTTTTTACCGGCACGTCCTGTCCTTCCGCTTCGGTGAATATACACTTCAGGGTCGTCGGGCAGGTTATAGTTAATAACGTGGGTCAGTTCGTTCACATCCAGTCCGCGTGCAGCCACATCGGTAGCCACCAACATTTGCAGGTGTTTGCTACGGAAACGCGACATAACGTGGTCGCGCTGTGCCTGCGACAAATCGCCGTGCAATGCGTCGGCATTGTATCCGTCCTGCATCAGTTTGTCGGCCACATCTTTAGTTTCGGCACGTGTACGGCAGAAAATAATCCCGTAAATGTTCGGGTTAATATCGGCAACACGTTTTAATGCAATGTAACGGTCTTTGGCGTGTACCAGGTAATAGTTGTGCTCTACGTTTTCAGCGGCAGTGTTTCTTTTGCCCACTGTAACTTCGTGCGGATCGGCCATGTATGTATTGGCAATTCGTACGATCTCTTTTGGCATTGTAGCCGAAAACAACAGTGTTTGTTTTTCTGCCGGAGTATCTTTCAAAATGGCATCAAGGTCGTCCTTGAATCCCATCGAAAGCATTTCGTCGGCCTCGTCGAGTACCAACCACTGGATTTCGTTTACTTTTAATTTACTCCTTTTTATCAGGTCGAGTGTACGGCCCGGTGTTCCCACAACGATTTGGGCACCACTCTCAAGCTCTTTAATCTGTTTCCTGATGTCGGAGCCGCCATATAAAGTGGCAATTTTTGCTCCTTTGATATTCTTCGAGAAATTCTCAAGGTCTTTTGCTATTTGTAAAGCAAGCTCGCGTGTCGGACTAAGTATTAAAGCCTGTGGGGCTTTTACCGAACAATCGAACTGCTGAACAATGGGTAAGCCAAATGCCGCTGTTTTTCCCGTTCCTGTTTGTGCCAAGGCAACCATATCCTGGTCGTTTTCCAGTAGAAACGGAATTGTTTGTTCCTGGATTGGCGTGGGATTCTCAAAACCAAGTTCCTGGATCGCCCCCAGAATTTCGGCTTTTAACCCCATTGTTTCGAATAAACTCATAATCAATTTTTTAAAGTGGCCGCAAAGGTATTCTTTTTATTTGTATTTCAGAGGTTTATATCCTCTTGTTTCTTAAATTTAACTTTGGGTGTTCGCTTTGTATAAATCACACAGAAAATCTGGGAGATAGCAATTTCAGGTAATGTAGAGTTAATCGGCTTTTCTGCCTGCCGGCGGCCAAACTATTTGGCTTAATCCAAATAGTATGCACAAAGATCAAGGCTGCTTTTGATCTTCACCCTACATTTTCATAAAACCTAAGTTCGGACGGGTGATCTCCTCAATTCTTCGGAGCTTCCCGCTCTCACTAAGATTTTATTTCAACTTCGGGCAAAGACCAAAAGAGGCCGTTCCACTGATGTAACGACAGCTACATCAAAGCTTGGCCTCGGCCGGTGAGCCGGAAAACAAGTGGTGATGGCGTAAAAATTACTGTTGTGTGAGGAGGTACGACTGCCTGTCCCGATCGTAGCATCGGGAAGTTTCAGGAATTTTAGCCGGCATCACGTAGCTTTTCCGAGGGAAGCGGGCGCAGCCTTGGGTTTTCTGTCTACTCTTTGGGCTAAACCAAAGAGTAGAATCTGCCTGATAAGGCGAAAAGTCTGTTTTTTGCATGCCCCTCAAATTCACTTCTTTTTTAGGTTGATCTCTTTGTATTCGATAAAACAATAGGTGCATTGTATGACAATTACCATTTTTAACACCGAAATGGCTTTAAATTCTTTCCAAACGTGTATTTTTGTTAGTGTTCATATGTAAAACACGTGTTAGATATGAAACACAGAAAGCCCATGAAAAGAATACTTCAAACTCAGATACTTGTATTGCTGTTCCTCTGTTTTTCCGGTTTGGAAATAAAAGCACAGGAAAACGACAGTATTGTTCCGATAGAAAACCCACAGCGTTTTTTACGTAAAATCGATCTTTCGGAAGTTACTCACAACGGCCTGAAATTGTGGCAAGACGACTTCTCGGGTCACTGGGTTGGCATCGATTTTGGTTTTAACATGCTGCTTAACGAAGATTACACCGGATACCAGGCGAAGTTTATGGATAACGATGTTTTTCGCTCGAATTCGGCGTATTTCAACTTTTTACAACAAAGTATCGGCTTGCAGAAAAACAGGAATACCATTGGCCTGGTTACCGGGCTGGGGCTGCAATTGCAGAGCTATCGCCTGGATGATAATACCACAATTGTAAAAGGTAACGATGGGGTGATATCGCCCGAATACCTGTATTTTAACGATAACCAAAAATCGAAGCTGGCAGTTGAGATGATCACGCTACCCTTGCTTCTTGAATTTCAGATTCCCATCAATCATTACGATAACCGCCTGTTTTTTTCAGCCGGTGTGGTGGGAAGTGTAAGGCTGAGTAGTCACACTAAAATAAAGTATAAAGAAGAAAAGAAAGAGAAATTAAAGGTGGTGGATGATTTTTCGATGCACCGTTTTAAATACTCGGTAATGGTGCGAACCGGCTACCGCTGGTTTAATGTATTTGCCAGCTACGATTTGGTGCCGCTGTTTAAAACCGATAAAGGGCCTGAACTTACGCCATTTACTTTTGGTATCACCTTATTCCAATTATAAACAAGAACAAGCTAAACCTAACAGAATGAACGCTAAACCTTATGTGTTGGAACAAACCAACTGGAAACAAGTAAAAAATCAAAAATACGATGTGGCTATTTTGCCCTGGGGTGCCACCGAGCCGCATAATTTCCATTTGCCCTACGGAACCGATTCGCTGGAGACGGCAAAAATTGCCGAGCAGGCAGCCGGTAAAGCCTGGGAAAAAGGCGCAAAAGTAATGGTGCTTCCGGTAATTCCCTTGGGCGCACAAAACATGGGGCAGATTGATATGCCGTTTTGTTTGCACACCAAACCTTCTACCCAATTGATTATTCTGAAAGATCTGTTAACGGCTTTAAGTAGGCAAGGAATAAAAAAGCTGGTGTTAATGAACGGCCATGGCGGAAATGATTTTAAACCGTTGGTGCGTGAGTTACAACCGCAGTTTCCCGATGTGTTTATATCGTTGGTGGAGTGGTTTCGAATGATCGATCAGGAGGATTATTTTGAGGAAGCCGGCGACCATGCCAACGAAATGGAGACAAGCATTATCATGCATTTTTTCCCCGGGTTGGTTCTGCCGCTTGACGAGGCAGGTGACGGAGATGCAAAAGCTTTCAAACTTCAGGGGCTGAAAAACAAAACAGCCTGGGCACCGCGCCAATGGGATAAGGTTTCGGCCGATACCGGTGTTGGAAATCCGAAAAAAGCCACCGCCGAAAAAGGGAGAAGGTTTGTAGATGATGTGACCACGCAAATAGCTGATTATTTTGTGGAACTGGCGGCTTGTGATCTTGAGGATATGTATGAGTAAAAAGATCGAGGTTTAAGATGCTAACATTTTCTTATGATTTATAACCAATCTTTCGTCTTTCTTTTTCCGGAGGATTTATGAGGTAACGAAGTGCAGTAAATACTTCTTTGAATTGTTCATCGTATTTTTTCTCCATTTCATCAAGACGATGAATTAATTCCGAATTTTGGACTGCGAATTTCCGCAGTTGCACAAATGCCCGGATAATTTCAACATTTACCTGAATGGCTTTTTTACTTTTAAGTACGCTCGATAACATTGCAACACCCTGTTCTGTAAAAACAAATGGAGCATAAGTTGTTGGTTTCCAGTCAAAGGTCACTGTTTGTGACCTTAGTTTCTCTAATTCATGTTGAGTGAGTTCAAACATAAAATCTTCAGGAAATCTTGAATGATTTCGCCTTACAGCTTGCTTAAGAACCTTTGTCTCAACTTCATAAAGTTCAGCCAGATGAAAGTCCAGCATTACCCGTTGTCCTCTTATTTCAACAATACGCGTTTGAATAATTTGGAGATCCATTTAAGTAAAGATTGATTATTCGTTTTTAAATATACAAAATTTACAAAAGTCATTAATAATCATTGGAAAAATCCTTAAGATTTCAGTTATTTCGGCAACAAATTAATTGGTCAAGAGAAATGAAACGAGCATCATCAAAAGCTTCTTTAGTACTCAGAGGCATGACTATGCGAGTTACATGAGTCTCCATTAAAATAAACAATTGTAGACGAATGAAATTATTACTGCTAAGCAACTCAACAATGCCGGGCGAACCTTACCTGGATTACCCGAAAAACGAGATAAAAAAATTCCTGGGCGAAAAGTCGGTAACTGCGGTTTTTATTCCGTATGCAGCCGTTACTTTTTCGTTTGATACCTACTGCGAAAAAGTGGAAGAACGTTTTGCCGAATTGGGGCATCACATTAAAGGTATCCATACATTTAAAAATCCGGTGAAAGCAATTGAAGAAGCCGAAGCCATTGTTGTTGGTGGCGGAAACACCTGGCAGCTGGTGCGTATGATGCACGATCAGAAGTTGATGAACCCGATCCGCGAACGTGTGTACAACGGAGCTCCTTACATTGGCTGGAGTGCAGGATCAAACGTGGCCTGCCCAACATTGCGCACCACCAACGATATGCCGATTATCGATCCGCTGGGATTTGACTGTATTAATATGGTACCTTTCCAGATCAATCCGCACTACCTGGATGCCAATCCTGAAGGACACGGAGGCGAAACCCGTGAACAGCGGATTACCGAATTTCTTGAAATTAATCCGAATTGCTACGTGGCAGGCTTGCGCGAAGGAACCATGTTTAAAGTAGAAGACGGAAAAATTGAAATGATTGGTGAGAGAAGTTGCCGCATCTTTAGAAAAGGGCAGGAACCTTATGAGTTAAAGGCCGGCGACGATTTTAGCTTTTTACTGCCATAAATTGGAACACATTATAAAGTAACCGGATAATTATTATCCGGTTTTTTTATTCCTGTAGTTAACATTAAATCGGGCTGTATCTCGGGTTCGATGCTTGTTAGTCCCAGAAACTATTACTTACCTTTGTGCCAAACTTAGTACAAATGGAACTACTGGGAAATAGTTATTTTGCCCTCTTTGTAATTATTGCACTGGGCTTTATCGTTGGCCGTATCAAGGTTTTCGGGCTGTCGCTTGATGTGTCGGCAGTGATTTTTGTAGCCCTTGTTTTTGGTCACTACGGCATAGTTATTCCAAAGGATTTCCAGTACCTTGGTTTGGTACTGTTTATTTTTACCATTGGAATTCAGGCTGGTCCCGGTTTCTTCGAGTCGTTTAAAAAAGAGGGGCGGCAACTGGCCGGATTTGCATCTTTGCTAATTGTACTGGCATCGGTAATAACCGTTTTTATTATCACCGTTTTTAAAATTGACCCGAATATTGCGGTTGGTCTGTTAACCGGTTCGTTAACCAGTACGCCGGGTTTAGCTGCGGCTATCGATTATACCGGCTCGCCACTGGCATCAATCGGTTATGGTGTGGGCTATCCGTTTGGAGTTATCGGTGTAATCCTGTTTATTCGCTTCCTTCCTAAAATATTGGGTACTTCCATTGCTAAAGCTGAAGAAGAACATCTTGCGGTTTTAAAAGATGAATTTCCGGAGGTAGTAAAACGCAATTTTGTTGTTGAAAACGAAAATGTTGTTGGCAAAACCATCGGAGAGTTACGTATCCGGTTTATGACCAAGGCCGTTGTTTCGCGCGTGGTGCACGATGGTGTTGCTGTTACTCCAACTCCCCAAACTTTTTTACTGAAAGGTGATTTAATAAAAGCTGTAGGAACCGAAGAAGCGCTAAAAAATGTGGAGTTACTGATCGGACCTCAAACTGAACAGGAAATTTCAATCGACGCGAAATACGATGTTCGGTCGGTGCTGGTAACCAATAAAGAGGTGGTGAATAAAACCGTTGGGCAGATCAATCTGCTGCATACCTATGGTGCAACGATTACCCGTATTCGCCGTGCAGGTATTAATATTGTGCCAAGTCCCAGTTCGAAACTGCAGTTTGGAGATAAACTTGTAATTGCCAGTAGCCGTGCCAATATGGATATGGTTTCAAGAATATTTGGTAACGACCAAAAACGTTTGTCCGACACTGATATTTTGCCGGTAGCTCTCGGTATTATTCTTGGAGTATTGGTTGGGAAAATCAGTATTGCCATGGGAACCTTTGCCTTTAGCCTGGGACTTACCGGAGGTGTGCTTGTTGTAGCTTTGGTATTGAGTCGTATAGGTAAAACCGGCCCGATTTTATGGACCATGACAGGCGCAGCCAACCAGTTGGTTCGTCAGTTTGGTTTGTTGCTTTTTCTTGCAGCAGTTGGAACAGGCGCCGGGCAAAAAATCGTGGAAACATTTAATCAATACGGAATTGAGCTGTTCCTGTACGGAGGTGTCATTACCATTCTGCCAATGATTGTGGCAGGAATTCTCGGGAAGTATTTCTTTAAAATGAACATTCTAACACTGCTGGGGGCTATCAGCGGAAGTATGACAAGCACGCCGGGTTTGGCAGCTGCCGATTCGATGACCGACACCAACGCGCACTCCATAGCCTATGCCACGGTTTACCCGGTAGCAATGGTGTTGCTGATTATTTGTGTTCAGCTGATTACGATGTTTTTCTAGTTATTTTTCGTACGACGCCGGATCTAAAGCAGCTGGCGACCAGTTTTTCAGAAAACGTAAGATCTTGTCTTTGTCGTAACTTTTATCCTTTTCTAAATAGGCCGAGTTTTGCGTGTGGATACGTTTGCCTGTTTCATCCAGAATAACAAAAACAGGGAAGCCGAATCGTTGCGGGAATTCGAGTTCTGCCAACAGTTGTTCCTGGCGGTTGTTCTGATCGTAATTTACTTTTACCACCTCAAAATTATCTTCCACAAAAGAACTTAGTTCTTCATCATCATGCACAAAATTGTGGAATTTGATACACCAGGGGCACCAGTTTCCGCCAATTTGAAGGAATACATGTTTGTTAGCTTTTTGAGCGGCATCAACAGCCTCGGCAATGTCCTTTTTGGCATCAGCAGTAGTGTCGTAAATCTTCTGTTCCTGTGCACATATTAGCAGTGGCAAAATCATTACAAGGCTAAGAACTATTGTTTTAAGGTGTTTCATCGTTTTATTCTTTTTCCCAGATCGAATTCATTTCGTAAACATCAATTTTATCAATTCCCAGTTCGCCACCATTGGTGAAAAGTACAACGTCGGTTGCATTTTCGTCGGGGGTAAAACAGTTGCTGATCACTTTTTTGCCATCGTTGGCAAAGATTTCAATGGAGGAGCGGTCGAGTAATATTTCGAGTTTAATTTTATTGCCAACAGGCGGAAGTGGCACGGTACAACCAAGTACGGATAGCGTTTCACGTTTTACATTATAAAGGATTTCTGTTCCGGCCAACTTGTTACTATTGCGAAGCATAAATCCAAAATTGTCGCTTGTTTTCAGGTCGAATTCGCCAATAATGTGCAGGCAATCGCCCGATACCTTTTTTAGTTTGTTGTCGTTAAGTCCGGGAAAAACGTTTTTGTCTTCCAACGAATAATGTTTGCCATGCAATTTTTCGATCTCTGCAACCGGTTTTCGCACCAGTTGATAACCATAGTCAAATTTGGTAACCGATAGTTCGCACGGAAACGACATCTGTCCGTTAAAGGGCATATCGGGAAACTCTCCACCTCGCATCCAGGCAATCTGTATTACGCGGCCATCCGACTCCGGTATATTGCTCCAGGTTTGTGTGGCGTAATAATTTTTCCCCCAATCGCTTTTCATTTTAGCTGTTTCCGGGGTAAACGATTGCCCATCGAAACTACCAATAATATAGCTGCCATCGCCATCAAAAATTACCCATTTGGTTTCATCGGGGCGGTTGGTTACCTGGAATTTTACAAGGTCGGGGCACTCGTAAAAACCTGGAATGTGACTTTGCCACTCCCAGTCAACCAGGTTGGTTGAGGTATAGAACGAAACGCCTTTAGAGCCTTCTTCCTCACTCGTCTTGCGGTAAAGTGCCATTATCCATTTTCCACTTTCTTCGTGCCAGAAAACCTTCGGGTCGCGGGCATCGTCATTTTCATCAAACGCTATTATCGGATTTCCCTCATATTTTTCCCAGTTTCTTCCTTTGTCCGTACTATAGGCAATACGCTGGCCGCAATGCTGGCTGGTGTAAAAAGCAACCAGTGTTTTATTGTTCCCGCTTTGTTTACCAAGCAGGTTGTTTTCATCAACAATTGCCGAACCCGAATAGGCGGTGCATTTTTCTTTATCAGTTGAACCTTCATCGGGGTAAAGTGCAATCGGAAGTGCTTGCCAGTTTAACAAATCCGTGCTTACCGTGTGCCCCCAATGCATGTATCCCCATTCGTTTCCTTTTGGGTTATATTGGTAAAACATGTGGTATTCATTTTCGTAAAAAACCAGCCCGTTTGGATCGTTATGCCAGTTTTTTTTCGGCGTAAAATGGAATTGTGGGCGGTAAAGTTCGTCGTAAAGTTTTTGCTCCTTTTTTTGCGCCGGAAGACTAATGAGCAGAGCAATAGAGAGTAAGGTTGTTGATAAAAAGTTCATAAAAAATCGGATCTTAAATTTTGTTATCGAGCTAAACTTATGAAAAAAAATTTGGTTTAATTAAATTAATTCCTACATTTACATCCACAAACCCATAAATATAGAACCGTTCTTTGACTGGCGCTTTTGATTTTCAACACAACATCAATCATCAGATTAAAAATCAAAAGTTGAATTTTTTGCGTTAAGAAACCTTTGTTATAGGGTGGATGTTTTGTGGAAGTAAATTACAAACCCACCGTTTTGTATTCTTATAGTGTGTATAAAACGGATTTTTACTTACTCAACTTTTACTTGCTCTTGCATACGTTTCATGAAAGATTTTGCCGGTATCAAATGAATGTTTCATTATTTATAAGAAAGAAGATAGAACCTAATTTAAGTTGTAATGAAACCAAATCAATTAATTTTTGAGGACGCTGTAATCAACAAAAAAAATTTATTTACTGATCGCATTTAAGCGAATTTTATTGGTGTGAAATTGCGGTTTCAACAAACCCAATGATTTACATAACAAACCCGGTAAATCATATATGGAACCAAAATATCTAATAGACAATAAGGTACGGGAAAAGATTTCGATCGAAAATTGCGGAGTACAAAAGTATGAGAACTTTGTGGGCAAACAATAGACAAACGGTCTAAGAAAAGTAAACCCATCTTCTCAGCAAAACATCCCGATTTCGGATCCCGATCTAAGGATTTAATAAAATCATCAGCTTTTCACCGGTAAGATTTTGGTCAATCTGTGGTCAATCAATCAGCAACAATAATTAGGGTACTCTATTAAAAGTCAGGTTCTTTATAGTGAATATTTGACAGGACAATATAGAAGTCGTTTTCCAAGAAGATTAAGTTCTTTGTTTACTGAAAAAAAGTCTTAGGGAATAAGCAAGGTGGTGTTACAAACCCACTATTTCAATACTAAACAAACCCAATTGAAATAGGTTCACCAAAATGTAAGTTTCCTAAAAACATGCCGATTAACCTTTGCGCGAAGAAGATTTAGGCATGACAATTTTACAAACCCTAATTTAAATTGTAATGAGACATTTAGTTATTACCGCCCTGGTATTAGTTGGCGCTTTTTGTGCCAGGGCCGAGCAATCCGATCAGGAAAGGATCAAAAAAATCAATGCCCCGATCAACATTGCTTCTGAAGACAGTAAAAAATCATTTATCGCACCCCATGAAACAAACTTAAAATCCGGATCGGTATTAAATTCCGACTTCCAGGTGGAGTTTGTGAACTTTCCTGAAAATGCAAAACCTGCATTTTTATACGCTGTATCAATTTACGAAAACCTGATTTCGTCGCCCGTGCCGGTTAAAGTACGTGCAACCTGGAAAGGGGTGGGAAATAATGTGTTGGCGAGTAGTGCACCAGGAAGTATGTACCGGAATTTTAAAGGTGCACAACAAAGTAATGTATATTACCCGGTAGCATTGGCGGAAAAACTTGCCGAAAAAGAATTGAACGGAACGGAAGCTGATATCGAGTGTGCGTTTAACAGCTCAATCAACTGGTATTTGGGTATCAATGGCGATTGTCCATCAAACGAGTACGATTTTGTAACCGTGGTGTTGCACGAGTTGGTACATGGTTTGGGATTTGTTGGTTTTTTCGATGTAGAAAACAACCAGGGAATTATTGATAACACTGCCAATGCTCCAAGTATTTACGATGTATTTGTTTATAATCAGCTAAACGAGCAAATTGCTGATGAAAATCTTTTTTCTCGCCCTTCGGCTACACTTGCAGAACAATTGCTTTCGAATAATCTTGTGTTGAAAAACCAGGGTAATTCCGAATCTGTAAAAGTATATGCTCCGCAAAGCTGGAACATTGGAACAAGTATTTACCATTACCCCGAGAATGAATTTAGCCAGGGAGATGCCAACGCGCTGATGACTCCTTTTATTTGCAGGGGAGAAGCCATTCATTATCCGGGTGATAAAACAATGGATATTCTGGCCCAAATGGGATGGAAGTCGGTTAGTTTTGATGGTTACGAGATTAAAGATTTTGAAGAGCCATGTGAAAAACTTCCGGTTTTTGTTGAGGTTGGAGGCGAAATGGATGTTGATCAATCATCTGTAAAAATCAATTTCTCAACCGATAACTTCGCAACATCGCAGACGGTAAGTCTTACTTACAATAGTAATACAAATCAGTTTGAAGGTGACTTGCCGCTGAATAATGCACAAGGTAAAATATATTATTACTACGAAGCAAAAACTACAGGAAATGTAGTGTACAGTTACCCGGAACGTGCACCCGAGCAAAAGCTTAGTTTCCGCATTGGGGAAGATTATTATCCTCCGGTTTTGCAACATAACCCTGAGAAACTTGTAAACGCCGATAGCCCGGTAATGAACTTTGCAGCCGTTGCAAGCGATAATGTTGGAGTAAACAGAGTTGAGGTTCAATACCGTATTAACGGACAAGATCAAGAGCCCTTCATCTTGTCAAAAGCCGGGGCAGATAATTACGCCGGTAAACTCGAATTTCCAACACAATTATTTAGCGACGATGTGGTTGAGTACCGCATAGTAGCTATCGACAATACCTCGCGCGAGAACCAGCGCCGTATGCCAGCCAGTGGTTATTATAACGTTTCAGTATTTGAAACTAAAGAAGCTTTAGCCGGTTACTTTAATAATTTTGATTCGCCAAATACCGATTTCGAAATTTCTGATTTTGAAGTAACCTTACCGGCCGGTTTCTCAAGTGGTAACCTACACACCATAAATCCATACCCTGAATCACAGGCTGATAATCAAAAATATAACCTGCTCGCCCAGTTAAAATATCCGATTGTTCTTGAAGAAAATGGTCTGATGAGTTTTGATGAGGTAGTTTTAGTAGAACCGGGTGTAGAAGGAACTGTTTATACTGAAGATCAGTTTTGGGATTTTGTAATCGTTGAGGCAAGTAAAAACAATGGAAAAAGCTGGTTGCCTATAACAGATGGTTACGACTCGAGTGTTGATGATCTTTGGAGTTCGCAGTTCACAGGTTCGTTAAAAAGTGCGGTGTCGCAAGCTGCCGGAGCAGAAAACATGTTCCTGAAACAAACCATAAACTTAACCGACAACACCGGTTTTGAAGCAGGCGACACCGTAATTTTTCGCTTTCGTTTGGCATCAGATAAAGCCACAACCGGATGGGGATGGGCAATCGATAATTTGTCAATACAGCAAGTTACTACCGATGTTAACGAAGAGCTGGCTGCCAACGAGGTAAGCATTTATCCAAATCCGTTTAAAAGCAGCATCTATATCGATGGATTCCGTTCAAAGACGGCAGACGATGTAGAAATAACAATTACCGACTTATACGGAAAAACAGTGCATCGCGAAACACTTTACAATGCAGCGTATTCCGGCAAAATTAAAATCGATCTCCCTAATGTAGCTCCCGGAGTTTACATGGCAAGTATCTCTGATAATTATTTAAATACTATTACTCAAAAAATCATAAAAAATTAGAACTATGGAAACTTTATTAATGATCGCATTTATTGCTGCATTCGCAGGGTTAGTAACGTCTTTAGTGGTGTTGTACAAATTACTAACAGAGAAAAAAGCGCAAAGGTTAGAATATTAGATGATTGGTATTACGACCTTAAATTAGGTAATGCCGGAATGAAAATTCCGGCATTTTTTTTGCATCACATCCAACTTATATGAACTTTTTGTTGTCCATGTTCTTTTAAATGTGAAAATTTACTGCCCTAAAAATGTTATTAAAAGAGTAAAATGAGCAAGTATTATACATTGTTAAGTTTGTTGATTCTTGTAGCGCTATCCTCAGGTGCACAAATGAAGAGTTACAATCAAAGCATAAAAATTCCACCACCGGTTTGTTACGGTTCCGGCGAAGTTGAAAGGGCTCGGATTGGGCCGCCTGCGGAATTCCTACTGAAATCGGCCGGAGCAGCAAAAGCAGAAATAATTGTAGACTATAACGGGTTTACACCAGAAGCGCAGGTGGCGTTCGCCTATGCTGTTAGCATTTGGGAAACGATTATTGAATCGGATATGCCAATTCGGATGCAAGCCAACTGGAAGAACAATTTGGAAACGAATGTTCTGGGTAGTTGTGGACCTGAAACCTATTACAAAAATTTCAAAGATGCTCCTTTTAAAGGTCGGTATTACCCGGTTGCCATAGCCGAAAAAATAGCCAAAAGAGAAATGAACGGAGAGAGCCGTTACGATATGATCGCCAATTTTAACAGCAACGTTGATTGGTACTACGGTACTGATATGAATTGTCCGGATACCCTTTACGATCTGGTTACTGTTGTAATGCACGAAATTGGTCACGGGCTTGGTTTCACCGGATTCTTTTTTGTCGATGATGCGGAGTCGCAAGGGGCCTATGGTTATTACGAATTTGGTGATGCCACTTCTTTTGATTTGCTGGTAGAGCAAGGTGCTGCAGATGGCGAACAACTTGTAAATACATCATTTTTTGAGAATAAAAGTGCCGAACTTTTGAGTGCGCTACAATCAAGGAATCTGTATGCAAATAGTCCGATTGCAATGGAGCGTAACAGGGGAAATAAGCCCAAGCTTTATGCTCCCGAATTTTTCGATGATGGTTCAAGTGTATATCACCTTAATGATAACACGTATCCGAATGGAAATGACAATTCATTGATGACTCATGCGATTGGCATGGCGGAAGCCATTCATGATCCGGGGCCACTTACTCGTGGAATAATGGACGATATTGGCTGGCGAAATATATTTATTCGTTTCAATCAGGTAAAAGATATTGAGGAGATAAAACCACTGGTTTTCAGCGGGTGGTTTGAAAGTGATTACGGTGTAAAAGCCGCCACGCCGAAACTCATTTATTCATTAGACGAATTTGTAACCCATTCCGACACTCTTGAATTAATTGATATGGAAGGCGACGGAACGTACTCTGTAACTTATACTCCCGAAGCCGGTACCGATAAAATTTCTTATTATATTGAAGTTCAGGATACCATGAATCGTATGAGGACCGATCCTGCATTGGCGCCAACTGAATTCTATACTGTGCATGTTGGTCCCGATACCGAAAAACCAGTTATTGCTCATGATGAAATTGATTATTTCCTCTTGATAAATGAAGAGCAGCAACTATCTGCGAATATCAGCGACAATCTTGGTGTTGATACTGCGTACGTTCAATATTCTATCAATGGAGAAGCACAGGAACCCTTTGCATTAAAACGAGATTTTGATGATCGGTATATTGGCAATTTCCCATTCGATCTGAACACTCTGAAAGACGGAGATGAAATTACCTATGCAATATATGCTGTTGACGGAGCAAGCAGTCCGAATAGTGCAAGATTACCCGAAATACAAAAGATATCTTTCTCATTTAAAGTTGAAGAAATATTTGAGCCGGTTAGTTATTACAGTAATAACTTTAATCAGGAGACCCCTGATTTTGTAATTTCTGACTTTGATATTTATACGGCCGAGTTTTTTAACGATGGGGCGTTGCATAGTGTACATCCATATCCGGCTCCAAATAAAGATAACGAAGACCTGGAATTTTCTACTTTTCTGAAAAGGCCTGTGGTGTTAAAAGAAGGTGGGATCATGACTTTCGATGAAGTTGTTCTTATAGAACCCGGAGCGCAGCTATCGACTTATGGTGATAGCGATTTTTTCGACTATGTTATTGTTGAAGGAAGCAAAGATTTAGGTCGTAAGTGGTATCCGCTGGCCGACGGTTATGATTCTTCATCACAAAATACATGGCTAACCAACTATAATAGTGGAATCCCAACTGGCGAACAGGATTCAGAAACCTTGGGAAAGGCTGAATGGTTTGTAACCCGTACGATTACGCTAACCGATAACGATTATTGTGCGGCCGGTGATACTATTCTTATTCGTTTCCGGTTATATTCCGACCCTTTCGCAGCAGGCTGGGGATGGGCAATCGATAATTTGGAGATTCAACGACCCGTGTCGGCCAATATTACTTTGTTATCGCCGGGAGAGATTCTCGTTTATCCAAACCCGTTTACCGATAATGTTACGGTAAAAATTTCAGCTGTTCAACAGGAGTCGCAAATCCAAATCGATGTTTATAACGCTGTGGGGCAAAAAATATATGTTACACAAGAGCAGGGAGTAATTGGCACCTATTCGCATGAAATTGATTTTTCGCGATACGGAAATGGAATGTTCCTCGTAAAAGTGAGCCAAAACGGGCAAACCGTGCTTACGAAAAAGTTAATTAAAAACTAAATTTCGAATATTAGCTTTAAAATTCGGAGTAAAAACATGATAAAAATTTCATTTCAAAAATATATCTCTATATTTGTTGACAGAAATTAAAGAAATGACAACAAAATTTAACAATAACTATTTCTACTTTTATTTTTATTATGGTTCTGAAAACGGGGTCAGGAAGTAGGGTATTGTCTAAATTAAAGATATTTTACAGAAAGGTCTCGAAAAAATTCGGGACCTTTTTTTTTGGATAAAAATGAATTAAACAAAACTGAATATACAAATGAAAACAACAGTAATAGGACTTGGATTAATTGGGGGGTCGATTGCCCGCGATTTGCGAAAATCGGACTTTGCCACCGAATTAATCGGGGTTGATGCCAGTGAAGAAAATGCTGCCAAAGCCTTGGAAATTGGATTGGTCGACCGGATTGAAACGCTGGAAGACGGGGTGAGAGATACCGACCTGGTTATTATTGCCATTCCGGTAAACAAGGAGCTTGAGGTTTTGCCACGAGTGTTGGATACCATTAGCAGCGGAACAACGGTAACCGATATGGGATCGACAAAAAAAGTGATTGTTGATTTGGTGGCCAATCACAAACGACGTAAAAACTTTGTTCCGGGGCACCCCATGTCGGGAACGGAGGACTCAGGACCAACAGCAGCTTTGGAAGGCCTGTTTAAAGGCAAAATTGCCATTCTGTGCGACCAGGAGGATTCAGGCCCGCAGCATGTGGCTTTAATTGAAAAAATGTTTCAGGTGCTGGGAATGGATATTGCTTATATGACATCGGATGAACAGGACCACAGCACCGCTTTTGTGTCGCATTTGCCCCACGCAGCCGCCTATGCGCTGGCCAATGCGGTTCAGGCAAAAGAGGATCGTAAAATCATTTTCGATCTAGCAAGTGGAGGATTTCGTTCAACGGTTCGTTTGGCAAAGAGTTCGGCTACGATGTGGCACCCGATTTTTCAACAAAATCGCGAATATGTTGTTGAATCGCTGAACGTGTACATCAAACATCTTATTGAATTCCGCGATTGTATGAAAAACGAGGAGGATGATAAAATGCTCGATCTGATTAACAATGCAAATAAAATCCGTGGAATTCTTGAAGGTAAGAATCCGCATTTTCTGAAGAATGAAGAGAAATTGACAAAACTTTATACGAAATAATCATGACTTTAAAATTAGACATTAATCCGATTAAAGCGTGGATGCCAAATATCGACAATCCATTGCTTATTTCAGGGCCATGTAGCCTTGAAACGGAAGAACAAACCATGGAAACCGCCCGTTTGCTGGCAAAAGACAAACGCGTATTTGTTTTTCGTGGTGGGGTTTGGAAACCCAGAACACGCCCGGGATCATTCGAAGGCGTTGGATCGATCGGTTTAAAATGGCTGCAGCAGGTAAAAGAAGAAACCGGTTTGCCGGTGGGAACTGAGGTAGCCAACGCACAACACACCGAAGAGGCTTTAAAAGCCGGACTTGATGTATTGTGGATTGGAGCACGTTCTACTGCCAGCCCATTTGTGGTGCAGGAAATTGCCGATGTAGTAAAAGGAACGGACACTGTTGTAATGATTAAAAACCCGGTGAATCCTGATGTGCAACTTTGGATGGGGGCAGTTGAGCGAATCCACCAGGCAGGTGTCAAAAACATCGTGGGAATACACCGTGGTTTTACGCCATTCCGCGAAACAAAATACCGTAACTACCCCAACTGGAAAACCTTTATTGAGTTAAAGCGATTGCTGCCGAATTTACCTGTAATCTGCGATCCGAGCCACATTGCCGGAACACGCGAATACCTTTTCGAAATTTCGCAGAAAGCTTTTGATATGGGAATGGAAGGCTTGATGATCGAATCACACCGCGATCCGTCGTGTGCTTTGAGTGATGCCGGTCAGCAACTTACTCCTGCCGATCTTGGAAAAATGCTTGATAAATTGGTGATTCGTTATGAGAATGCGAGCAATCCTGAATTCGACAATCAACTGGATGTGTTGCGTAACCGAATTGATGCAATTGATGCAGAGTTATTGGAAACACTGGCTTCGCGTGTGCAGATTGTTAAACAAATTGGCGAGTATAAACGCGACAATAACGTTACAGCACTGCAGATAAACCGCTGGACTCAGTTGATGGAAAATCGCGTAAAGCTTGGACAAAGTATGGACATAAATGAAACCTTTGTGAAAATACTTTTTCAGTTGATTCACGAAGATTCGGTACGTATGCAAACCGAAATTATGGACCAGGAATAAAATTCTATTGGAAAAATGATAGAAAGCCTCGGGAGATTTTTCGGGGCTTTTTTATGCTTTTTTGTTTTCTACTTCAGCACACGAACTGACCAGCTTGTAAAGAGCCTTCTTCATGGCTTTATCAATCTGCACAAACTTTGGCAGTTCCTTGCCAATAAAAATGAAGAAAACGGCCATTTGCTGCTCATCTGCAAGCAGCGGAAGCATTTGTTTGTTCAAACGGTAAGCTTCCCGCATCAGGCGTTTAATGCGGTTTCGTTTTACAGCTCGTTTAAATATTTTTTTACTTACCGTAAAACCAGCCTGAACGGGAACAGGTTGAGGCAGCTTAGTTACCTTGTAAACGACTTTTATTGGAAACGCTAAAAACGACTCGCCCTCAGCAAAAAGTTTATCGATAACCTTTTTGCTGCACAAACGCTCCACTTTTTTAAGTGTGTAGGATGTTGGCGATTCTATTTTTTCTTTTGCTTCCATAAAAAAGTAAAGGCCATACGTCATATGACGGACGGCCTTTCAAAAGTATATATTTTTCTATTTAATTCTTGTTGCTCTTCTTGATGTATTGTTCAAGAGCCATAGTCATCGAAGGAGCCTGTGCTGTCGGAGCCTGAATATCCAGTCTTAATCCGGCTTCTTCTACTGCTTTTGCTGTTGACGGACCAAAACATGCTATGCGTGTTGAATTTTGCTCAAAGTCGGGGAAGTTCTGGAACAGCGACTTGATTCCCGATGGGCTGAAAAATACAAGCACATCATATTTTATATCTGCCAAATCCGATAAATCGGCACTAACGGTGCGGTACAAAATTGCTTTCGTATAGGTGTAGCCGCCTTTGTCTAACAGGGTTGGGATTTCCTGTTTGTGAATATCCGAAAGTGGCACAAGGAATTTTTCATCTTTGTGTTTTTTCATCACATTCACCAAATCGGCGAATCTACCATCGGCATAAAATATTTTACGCTTACGGTACACAATATACTTTTGAAGATAGAAAGCAGTTGCTTCAGAAATACAGAAATATTTCATCGAATCAGGCACTGTGATGCGCAATTCCTGTGCAATTCTGAAAAAATGGTCGATAGCAGTACGGCTGGTAAATATTACCGCAGTATGCTCAAGTATCTGCGTTCGTGTTTGGCGGAATTCCTTGGCAGGAACTCCCTCAACTTGAATGAAGGGTCTGAAGTCGATTTTCAGGCCATTCTTTTCAGCCAACTCAAAATACGGTGATTTTGCTGTACTTGGCTCCGGTTGTGAAACTAAAATGCTCTTGACTTTCAAATTTTTATGCTTTTAATGAGACTTTCCCCCTTCTTATTCAAACAACAACTTTATAAATTAAAAGCAAGGGTAAAATTTCAAGGGTACAAAGGTACAAAAACAGATAAAATAAAGAAAATTGTTTTTTCAATAATATTATTGCACCCCTTCTTAGTAATATTAGATTAAAAAGAAGGAGAATAATTAGTCCTAAAATAGCTATAAATACAGGGGTTTTAAGCGGCGCAAATTGAATTAAAATTACCACCGGTAAAAAAACTAAACTGAGCGAACGGTTAAAATTATCGTAGCTAAACAGATATTCCCGGGTTTCATTTTGCGTTTCAAACATCAATCCTAATGTTAAATAGATAACTTTTTTGCCAAAAAAGTAGAGTAAAGAACTCCCGAAAATTAAGGCTAACAATGCTGGCGTTAATGCTGTGTTTTGGTATTTAAACAAATTTAAACACTGAAAAAGAAAAATGGGGAAGATGATATAAAAAATGGCCTCAAGACGAAATGCCGCATGAAAAACAGGGTAATTCTTATCGTTGAGCATACGC
Organism: Draconibacterium sp.; assembly: GCF_041583095.1. Classification (NCBI taxonomy): domain Bacteria; kingdom Pseudomonadati; phylum Bacteroidota; class Bacteroidia; order Marinilabiliales; family Prolixibacteraceae; genus Draconibacterium; species Draconibacterium sp. The sequence goes on along the minus strand of NZ_JBFHGM010000012.1, from coordinate 12,587 downwards.
GTTGAAGTGGCATTGTTGAATAGCGATAAAAAAAGTTGCTTAATATATTTGGCATACGAATACCGGATGCTGGCAAATAGGGCAATGGCAACAAAAATAATAATGGTTAACCAGTCGTGCCCCGGATATTGGCGCTCACGGTTGGGTAAAACCAGGGAGTTTTGTTCAAGTTGAGTGCTTTGCATTTCTGCCTGTTGTCGTGGAGCCATGTAGTCAGAGCTCTGCACTTCTTGTTTCTTTCGTTTGGGAGTGTAGTTGACTGGTGCCGTTGTGCTTGTTTTTTCAACGTTTTGGGGCACTTCAGCACTTGCGTTATATGCTGCAGTAGTATCCTGGTAATATGTATAATTTGCCCCCATAGTTCTGAATGGCGCAAAGATACCAAAATATTAGGATGAGAACTTAATCATCCAAAAGAACAAGTGGGCTTTTTTATAAAAAACAGCGGAGTAATTTTTGTTAATTTGTAAGGCATAAAACAAAAAATGGAAGCAAAGATTTACATAGCCCCTTTACAGGGTTTCACCGACTATGTGTACCGGGCGTCGTACGCACAGGTGTTCAAGACTGTTGATGCTTATTTTATCCCTTATATTTCGGTGAAAAACAATGTGTTGCCGAATAAATATACGCGCGAGCTACTTCCGGAGAATAACACCCAAAGCAGGGTCGTTCCTCAAATTCTGGCAAAAGATGCCGCTGAGTTTGAATTGCTGGAAAATGTATTGGTCGGGCAAGGTTATTCAGAATTTAACCTAAATCTGGGATGTCCGTACCCGATGGTCACCAACCGGGGAAAAGGTTCCGGGCTCTTACCTTTTCCGGAAAAGATTTATAAAATACTTGATCATTTTTTCCGCCAGGAAGAAGGAGAACTCTCTGTAAAATTAAGAGCCGGGTTTAAATCACCAGAGGAGATAAAAGACGTTATAAACGTATTGAACCAGTTTCCGTTAAAAGAAGTAATTCTCCATGCGCGGTTGGCCGGACAGTTGTATTCGGGTGAAATTGATGAAAACGCATTTTCTTATGCAACACAAAATCTAAAACACAAACTGGTTTACAACGGCGATATCTTTTCGAAACAGGATTTTATTGACAAACAAAACAAATTTCCGGGCATAAATACCTGGATGCTGGGACGCGGAGTTTTAATGAATCCCTTGTTGCCACACGAAATAAAAGGTATTGATATTTCGGATAAAGAACGTACCGATTTGTTGTCTATATTTCATCAATCCATGTTGGAGCATTATCTTGAAATTATGGATAACGAAGGTAATGCACTGAATAAAATGAAACAGTTCTGGAGTTATTTTGCGTATTGTTTTCCAAACCAAAAAAAGGTGATGAAACACATTAAAAAGGTAAAAGCCCTCAATAGATACAATCCGACTGTAAAATCAATATTTAACGAAATTAATAGCTGAGACTTCGACTTCGCTCAGTCTGACAGTTTTGGTCATGTTGAGCGTAGTCGAAACAATCGTTGCAGAAACTGAATGCTAATGCGCATCCAGCCAGTTATCGGCGGCGTTGCTTTCAACCGTTAACTGAACGCCAATATCCACAGCATTCTCCATTTCTGTTTTCACCAACGAACGTACCGTTTCCAGTTCCGGTTTGTACACATCAAAGTTCAATTCATCATGCACCTGTAAAATCATCTTCGATTGCAGGTTCTGCTCCTCCATTTTGTTATGGATATTGATCATCGCAATTTTAATGATATCGGCCGCAGAACCCTGAATCGGCGCATTCACTGCATTTCGTTCGGCCATACCGCGAACTACTGCATTAGCCGAATTAATATCGTTTAAATAGCGTCGTCGGCCTTTTATGGTTTCAACAAAACCCTGCTCGCGGGCCAGGTGAATTTGTTTGTCCATAAAAGCTTTAATCTTCGGAAAATTCTCGAAATAGCCATCAATCAAATCCTTCGCTTCAGTTCTTGGAATATTTAAACGCTGCGACAATCCAAATGCCGAAATACCGTATATAATTCCAAAGTTGGCCGTTTTAGCTTTACGACGCATGTCTGAATCAACTTCGCTTTCCGGAATCTGGTAGATTTTTGCCGCGGTAATGGAGTGAATATCTTTTCCTTCGTTAAAAGCGCGCTGCATTTCTTCGTCGCCACTTAGCGCTGCCATAATCCGCAACTCAATCTGCGAGTAGTCAGCAGAAAAGAATGTATGCTCATCATCCGACGGAATAAAAGCTTTGCGAATTTCGCGGCCCGCAGCATCGCGGATCGGAATATTCTGCAGGTTCGGATTAACTGAACTTAAACGTCCGGTGGCAGCAATGGCCTGGTTGTAAGAAGTATGAATCTTGCCGGTTTTCGGATTTACCAATTGTGGTAAAGCCTCAACGTAAGTCGATAACAGCTTTTTCAATCCACGGAAATCCAATACTTTCTGAACGATCGGGTGTTTGTCGACCAAACGAATCAAAACCTCCTCGGAAGTTGAGTATTGTTTAGTTTTGGTCTTTTTGGCGTTGGTATCAATTTTTAGCTTCTCAAAAAGAATGGGGCCCAATTGTTTGGGCGACGAAACGTTAAATTCTTCGCCGCCCAGTTCTATAATTTCCTTTTCCAGTTCAATGATCTGCTGGCGTAAAACGATGGCAGATTTATTTAACTCGTCTGAATTTAATTTTACACCCGCACTTTCCATTTTTGCGAGCACCGGCACCAGTGGCATTTCAAGTGTTTCGAAAAGTTCGCGTACCCCGGCTTTATCCAGTTCCGGGTCCAAAGCATTTTTTAATTGCAGCGTCAGGTCGGCATCTTCGCAGGCATAATCGCGTAACTTTTCGGTTGTTACCGAGCGCATGGTTACCTGGTTTTTCCCTTTTTTGCCGATCAGGTTTTCAGTCGGAACTTTTTCATAGTTAAGATACTGTAAACACAACTGGTCGAGGTTGTGTTTCATTTCGGGCTGAATGAGGTAATGCGCCAGCATAGTATCGTAAAGTGGCCCTTTCACCTCCAGGTTATAATTCTTCAGAATAAGAATGTCGTATTTAATATTTTGCCCGATTTTGGTAATATTCGTATCCGCAAAAATTTCGCGGAACTCATCCATTACCTTTTGCGCTTCCTCCCGGTTGTTGGGAATAGTAACACAATAAGCTTCGTGCTCCCTAAACGCAAACGACATACAAACGATCTCGGCCGTTTGCGTATCCAACCCGGTGGTTTCGGTATCAAAACAAAATTCCTTTTGCGCCGAAAGTTCGGCCCGCAGACTGGCGCGTTGCAGTTCGTTTTCAACCACGTAATACTGGTGCGGAACTGAGTCGATATTTTCTTTTGTGGAAGGAACTTCGGTTACAACTTCCTCAGGAGCACCAAAAAGTGTTCCCTGCATGGCCGGTTGGGCAGGGGCACTGCTCAGGTTTAAGCGCGAAATCAGTGTTTTAAATTCCAGTTCGTTAAACAGTTTTACCAGTTCCTCTTTGTTGAGCTCGTCTTTCTGCAGCTGCTTAAGATCAAATTCTACCGGCGCATCGGTAACAATGGTTGCCAGCACTTTTGATAGGCGCACCTGCTCTTCGTTTTCAATAATACGTTCTTTTTGTTTGCCTTTTAGCCTATCGGTGTTTTTGTACAGTTCTTCAATGCTTCCGTAATCGGCAATCAATTTTTGTGCTGTTTTTGGTCCAATGCCGGGGCATCCGGGGATATTATCTGCCGAGTCGCCCATCAATCCAAGAATGTCAATTACCTGGTCGGCAGTTTCAATACCAAAGTTTTCCTGTACTTCCGGCAATCCCCAAATCTCAACATCGCCACCGCCTTTCCCGGGTTTATACATAAAAACCTTATCCGAAACCAGCTGTGCATAATCTTTATCAGGCGTCATCATATAAGTGGTGAAACCTTCTTTTTCTGCTTTTTTTGCCAGTGTTCCGATAACATCGTCGGCTTCGTAACCTGCTTTTTCAATAATGGGGATGTTAAAAGCCTCAATAATTTTACGAATGTATGGAATCGATTTACGCAGGTCTTCCGGCATTTCGTCGCGGTTGGCCTTGTATTCCTTAAACATTTCGTGCCTGAAAGTTGGCGCCGACACATCAAAAACCACAGCGAGATACTCCGGATCTTCTTTTTCCATTAACTGCACAATGGTGTTGGTAACCCCCAGCATTGCCGAGGTATTTACACCTTTTGAGTTAAACCTTGGATTGCGGATAAATGCGAAATAACTGCGGTAAATCAGTGCGAAAGCGTCTAAAAGAAAAAGTTTTTGCTGTTTGTTTTCAGCCATAATATTAATTTTCAGGATACGAACTATTTATTGTCTTCTGCAAACCATTCGGCATACGATGTTGCCGTTTCGTAAAGACGAATACTATACAAAGAAACATCTTCGGGCAGTTCTTGTTGAAGAACGCCGGCAAAATATACACACATATTTTCCGATGTGGGTTGGAAATCGTGAACGATCAGTCGCTCGGTAGCTTTCAATAGGTGCTTCTGGTTTTTATCGGCGTAAATCCTGCTTACCACCAAACTGTGGTCGTACACATTTACGATCTTATCTTTTACCAGTTTTTTGAGCTTCCCAAAGTCAATCACCATCCCGTCTTTCGGGTGTCCTTTCTCCTCCCTTATTTCACCAAGTAAAGTCACTTCCATGTTGTAGGTATGCCCGTGAATATTGCGGCACAAGCCATCGTAATTGTGCAGTACGTGGCCCATTTCAAAATGGAACTTCTTGGTAACTCTTATCTTCGCCATTCATGTATAAATTTAAAGTCGTGAAATTACGGTTTTTATCCGACGAATTGGATGAACATTTAAAATTACGCAACTTTTTTATCCTTGAAATCATCTATATGAAAAGAAACAGAATGGATATTTTGAAAAAGATTTTCATACTATTTGTGGTGCTGTTTGCGGTTTTTTCGTGCACAGATGATGAGGAATCAAACGTCTTCGATTTGGGAGAAGAGAAACAATTCCGGGTTCATGAATTTTATTCAGATTTCAGTGAATCGCTTGTTTTTGAAATCTCTGCTATTTCCGATTCGCGCTGCCCAACAGGAGTAGTTTGTATTTGGGCAGGAGAAGCTCGTGTTGAGATTGCGATATCCAGCCCGGAAATTGATACGCTGGAGTTGAGTACGCATGATCAACGCACGGCAACATCGGGTGATTATACTTTCGAATTAATTGATGTAACTCCTTACCCGGATATTAATGCGGATACGAAAGTTGAAGATTATCGGATTAAAATGAAAATTCTCAGGTAGCCTGCATAAAAAGGTGTTCTGCCAATATCTTCAGGCCAATGGCAATTAAAATTATTCCGCCAATAATAAGCGATTGATGGCTTCTTCTGGCCGAGATGTTTTTCCCGAATAACATGCCCAACATGGCTGCAATAAAAGTTACCGAACCAATAACCAAAACCGGAAAAAGAATAGGGATTTCAAGAAACCCAAAACTTAGCCCGACAACCAGTGCATCAATACTGGTGGCTATCGAAAGACCAATTAATACGCTGATTTTAAAGGGATCGAAGTTCTTAAGAGTGCCATCTTCTTTTATACCTTCCACAATCATTTTTCCACCAATTAATGCCAGCAATCCAAAAGCGATCCAATGATCTACCGACGCGATCAGGTCTTTAAGTGCTTCGCCAATCAGCCAGCCAATAACCGGAAAACTTGCCTGAAAAAATGCCAGTGACGCAGCAACCAATGTCGCCTGTTTAAATTTGATCTCTCGTTTCATCAAACCACACGACACAGAAACTGCAAAGGAATCGAAACTCAAGCCAATACCGAGAAGTAAAAAGGTTATGAATTTTGCTGTAGTCATTGGTGCCGCAAAAATAATAAAATTAGTTTTCTGCATACTTTGAATTTAAGCATGAAAATTATTCGACTATTTTTTTTTGAAAATGTTTGTTATAAAACTGAAAGCCACTCGTCCAATATAACAGATGACCACTGAAGAGTTTAAAAATACGGTGATTCCATATTCCGTAAAGCTGTACCCGATGTTGTTTCGGATTCTCAGAAATGAGGAAGAAACACGCGATGCCTTGCAGGAATTGATGCTCAGGTTATGGAACCGGAAGGATGAGCTGGTAAAGTGCACTAACCAGTCGGCTTACATCGTAACCATGGCGCGAAATTACAGTTTTGATCTGCTGAAAAAGAATAAGCCGCAGGCGATTGAGGAGAAGCATGAATACCTGATTTTGAATATGGAAGCCGATGGAACAGATTCTGACACAATTGAACGATACGAAAAGGTAAAACAGGTGATTAAAGATTTGCCTGAGAAATACAGAACGGTTATTGAGTTTCGCGACATTGATGGCTTTTCGTTTGAGGAGATCAAAGAAATAACCGGTTATGAAGTGGCCAACCTGCGGGTGATTCTCTCGCGGGCCAGGCAAAAAGTAAAAGAAGAGGTTGAAAAAATTTACGATTATGACACATCAGGAAAATATGCTCGACAAATATTATAAAGGCGAAACTTCACTGGAGGAGGAAAAAGAGCTGAAAACCGCCGTTTCAGAAAGTAAAACAAAAAGTGCGGAGAAGGATATTTTTTCTTTTTATGAAAAAGAAGCTAAGGTTCCGGAAGGATTGGAGGACGATCTTTTTGCCGGAATCGAAAAGCAGACAGTTAAGAAGAAAAGCATTCGAATGCGACTTTACTCGGTTGTTTCAGCCGCTGCCGTAGTGCTGATTGTATTAACTGTTTTTCTTGATGTAAGAAATAAAAAGCAGACACAGTTGGAGGACCAGTTTTTTGTAATGGAACAAGCCTTGTTCCAGGTGTCGGAAAGTTTGCAGCCCGAACCGGAACCTGACGATATGCTTGTTCTTTGGGTAGATGATGATGTGGAAATTATTATAAACTGACAGCGATTTTTTAGTGGTTATTTAAATGCGAATCCCAAAACAGAAGAGTGAGTTTAAAAGGAAAAAGAATCAATTAAAAAAGAAAGGAATATGAAAAAATTAGTAGTATTTGTGTTAATGATTGGAATTTGTTTTCCGGTATTGGCACAGCAGTTTCAGAGCCTGTTTGAGCAGTTAACAGAAAAATATGCCAACCAGGATGGTTTTAGCGCCAGCATGTTAAGCAGAGATATGTTCGATCTGTACCTGAAAAAGAAAAATATAGATGAAGACTCGGAACTGGCAGAAGCGCTGGAAAGTCTGGATAATATTTTAGTGATCAGCCAAAATAGATTTGGATCGGCAGAAGCTGCTTTTTTTGATGGCGATAAGCCTGCAAAAAAGGAAAAATCAGGAGAGCCTGAATTATTTGAGGATATAATAAAACATTACAAACAAAATGGTTATTCGCTATTGAAAACTGAAAAGCGCATGGGCGAAGAAGTAAAAGTTTATCTTCAACGAAATGATGGATTAGTAACGGCACTTGCTTTAATTACCAACTCAAGTCGGTCTACCAGTTTGGTTGAACTGGATGGCGATATTGACCTGTCAACAGTGGCCGACCTGAATAAAGCTTTAAACCTGCGCGGATTAGAGAATCTGTATAAAATTGATAATTCGTCGCCAGGTTATTTTGCAGGACCTGGAAACTTTCCTGGTTTTGAATTTGATGAGGCCCGACTGGCCGAAATTGAAGCCCGGGCACGTGAGATGGCCGAAAAAGCAAGCCTGTCTGAAGAGCAAATAGCCAAAATTGAGCAGCAGGCGCAAATGCAATTCGAGAAGCAAAGGGAAATGGCAGAGAAGCAAAGGGAAATGGCAGAAAAATACGGCCGGCAACCAATCTTCTTAACCACACCGGGTGACACCAGTACGGTTTATTACATCGATGGTAAAAAAGTAAAAAGCGACAAGGTGAAGGAATTATTGAAAAATAATGAGGTTGAACAAATCGAGAAAACAAATGAAGACGGAATAACAGTAATTAAGATAAAAACAAAAAAGGCGCTCGAATAAGCGCCTTTTTCTTTTCTGTATATAATTTTTTATTTCTGTACGTGTACATCCATTTGCGGGAAAGGAATATTGAGACCTTCCTTATCGAATGTTTTGTAAACTTTCTCTTGAAGATCGAAATAAATGCCCCAGTAATTGGCGGCTTCAGCCCACACACGAACCACTAAATTTACCGAGCTGTCGGCCAGTTCGCTAACTGCAATAAAAGGTTCGGCCGGATCATTTATAATTCTTTCGTCAGCTTTTATCAGTTTCATTAAAACTTCTTTCGCTTTATCTACATCATCGCCGTAAGCAATACCAAAAGTAAAGTCAACACGACGTTTGGCTTCGGTCGAGAAATTGATCATAGATCCGGTAGATAATCCGCCGTTTGGTATGATAATCGTTTTGTTGTCAGGTGTTTTAAGTATTGTGTTAAAGATCTGGATCTCGCTCACAGTTCCTGAATGTCCCTGGGCACTAATATAGTTTCCAACTTTAAAAGGTTTGAAAATGAGGATCATTACCCCTCCTGCGAAATTTGATAAAGTGCCCGAAAAAGCCATACCGATGGCCAAACCGGCAGCACCAAGAATTGCAATAAAAGAGGTCATCTGAACGCCCATCATTCCAATAACAGCGATCCAAAGCATAGCTTTTAAGCCAATCCCGACCAGGCTGTTTAGAAAGCCCCGAAGTGAGGGATCTACATTTTGTTTTTCAAAACGACTACGAATCGCTCTTCTAAGAATAGAGATAATCCATAAACCAACAATAAGTGTAACGATTGCACCGATTAGTTTGGGGCCATAGAACATTACTAAATCGTAAATTTGTTCTGATAAATTGTTTACTTCTTCCATTTTGTTTGGTCATTTAAATTTGTATGTAAGATACAAATTTCATCTGAAAAGTTCAAATAAAAAAGGGACTCAAATTTATTGAATCCCTTTTTCTTTCATTTCTGTTTCCAATGTCTAATTTCTCGAAAAAACCAATGCTCCACGTAAGTACAGGAGCGTATCGTTTACATTCGAGAAACTATTTAGCTCGTCATCATTTATTCGTATGTTGAAGATGCGTTCTAAATAGTGAATAAAAATTGTCCAATCAATGTTGTCGAAATTCAGATCCTCATAAAACGAGGCGGTTAAACAGATGTTATCTCTGGTAACACCCGTTTTACGCAACACCCGGTAGAGGTTTCTTCGTAGCGACTTTTCTGTAACTGTTTCTGTCTCCATTGTTATTGTTTAAAATTCGAACAAATGAATTTACGGGTCAAATATATAAATTATCAACGAGTTCGTTATACTTTATGGCTAACAATCTGCATCATAACCATTGTTTTACATTAATACCGACATGAAAATTGGGTGAAAGTTGCAACTAATCTGCAATTTCGTGTTTGAGTTTGCTGTAAATTTTAAGATTTACATAGCCGGTGTTGTGGTGTTCGCCCTGGCGTTCAGTGCCTTCGTAGACGAATCCAAGTTTTTGTGGAATTTTCTCACTCTGTAAATTTTCTTCCGCCACTTTAATCTGTATGCGATTCATTTTTTGTTTCTGAAAGGCAAAACGGACAAGTTTTTCAACACAGGCCGTAATAATTCCTTTTCCCTGCATTTCTTCGGCCAGCCAATAGCCGATTTCGGTTTTGCGGTTTACCCAATCCGTGTCTTTAAAACCTATCAATCCGGCAAATTCTTCATTGTACCAAATGGTGAAAATCAGGTCGCTTTTATTGCTGCTTCGGGAGATGCTGTCAATAAATGCCTGCGTGTCTTCAATTTTGCTGGTGTGCTGCACAAACGGGAGCCATTTTTTCAGGTATTCGCGATCGCGGTCAATGGCTTGAAAAACAATTTCTGCCATCGACGAATTAATCAGTTCGAGCCTGATTTTATGGTTTACCCTAATGTGTTCCATCGTTGAGTTTATTTAAATCGAACAGAAAAACCTGCTGATTGTGACTTCTTGTTTTTTCGCACGATACCAAAATGCTGTCGTTGTTTAAAAAACAGATTCCTTCGGTTTGGGCACCATCAATTCCTTCCAGTTTTATATGTCGGCTTTTTCCTTCAAAAAATTGGTCTCCCGGAAAGTCGGAAAACAGCCAGATATAAGACTTGTAGTTTACGTAGCCTACCAGCGCCAGTGTTTTATTATCGGGGCTAATATCGGCTCCGGTTACCAGGCATTTTATAGTAAACGTATCGGTAGGGGTTATTTCGTATTCGCCCTTTTTTGTGGGCAGTTCGTACTGCCAGGTAGTTCCGTCGCGCCAGTTTTTGCTAAAAAGGTAGAGTTTGCTCTTAAAAGCCACCATCGCCTCGCAATCGTATGGGGTAGTTTTATCTAAAAACGAGAAGCGATTTTGTTGGGCATATTTGAAATTAATTTCTTTCACATCAACTTTTTGCTCTTCATTGTCCGAAATGTCCTTTTTATCAATTTTGTAAATGAGCAGATTGTTGCGGTTGCCCAGGTTGTTCCCAAAATCACCGATAAAAATCTTTTCATCGGTTTGTGTTATCGATTCCCAGTCCCTGTTTTTGGCGTTGTCGAGCTCAATTTCGTACTTTATTTTCCCCGATTTATTAAAACCATACAGCTCGTTTTTGCCACCGCTGTCGTTAAATCCCCAAAAATGATCGTTGAAAATCATCAGTCCCGAAATCTCGTTTAATTTATCTGCAACATCAGGAATATATTTTTCGGCCTGCAATAGTACAATTGGGTTGTCTGTCTTCTTCCGGGGGCTTGAACAGGAAAAAAACACGAACATTAAAAGAAGGCAGGAGTGAATGTTTATCATCTTTTTATCTTTACGGGAATTTTGTAATGTTAAAATAAGAAAATTATATAGGAATGAAGAAACGAGCATGTAAGAATTTTACACAATGGAAGAGGATTATAAGCGAGTTCCCTGAGTTACCATTGAGAATTGACAATAGTAAACGAATGAAATTAATTGTTTTAATATTAATTGCTTTTGTAGGCGCAGGAATTTCGTGTAGCAATGCCAAACAGAGCAACGAACATAACCTGGTTGTTATTTCAACAGATTTTGGCGAAATAAAATTGAAATTGTACGACGATACACCGGAGCACAAACAGAATTTTCTAAAACTGATTGACGAAGGTTATTACGATGGATTGCTGTTTCATCGCGTTATGGAAAATTTTATGATACAGGGAGGCGATCCGGATTCGAAAGATGCAGCGCCCGGCAAACGTTTGGGAGGCGGAAATCCGGGATATACCATTCCGGCAGAAATTCTACCGCAGCATTTTCATAAAAAAGGAGTTTTGGCAGCAGCGCGCCGTGGCGGCCCGTCGAATCCTGAAAAACGATCGAGCGGCTCACAGTTCTACATTGTGCATGGCGAAGTTTTTACACCCGGGAAACTCGACACCATGGAAATGATGCTGAACAGCCGCGCCAAGAATGAATTTATGCAGGAAAAATTTGCCGAAGAAAAACCGAAGTTAGACGAATACCGAAAAAATAACGATCAGGATGGTTTTAATATTTTTATTGCTGAACTGCGTGCAGCTGCCGATAGTGCCTGGACTGAGCAACCAAAATTTTCGTTTACCGACGAGCAACGTGAGGCCTACACTACCATTGGCGGCTATCCATCGTTAGATGGAGATTACACTGTTTTTGGCGAGGTTGTTGAGGGATTGGATGTTTTGGATAAGATTGCGGCCGTTGAAACGGATCAGTACGACCGGCCGAATACGGATATAAAAATGGAAATAAAAAGCACAAAGTAGTTTATGTTTAGAACCGGATTGTTAATTGTATTTGTTTGTTTATTAGGTGTTTCATCTTTTGCTCAGTCGCGTGTTGTAGAGATTTCGACCAATTACGGCGATATGCGTTTCCGGCTTTACGACGACACGCCGAAACACCAAAAGGCATTTATCGAACTGGCCAACGAAGGTTATTACGATGGCACTTTGTTTTACCGTGTTATCGAAGATTTTCTGATTCAGGGAGGTTCAAAAAGCTCGAGAAATGTACCCCCAGGAAAACGCATTGGTTATGGCGATCCGGACAAAACCGTTGACGACGAAATTCTGAAGCATTATTTCCATAAAAAGGGATCGCTTTGTGCACCCCGCCAGCCCGATGAGGTAAACCCGTTTAAGCAGTCGGATATTTCACAGTTTTTTATAGTAAAAGGAAGCGTGCATACCAGTGGTGCTTTGGACACCATGGAAATGGCGGTGAATGTTCCTATCCGGAAGAAAATTGTAGAGAGGTATATGACGCCTGAAGTCCGGGAGCAGCTGAAACAGTTGAAAGAAGAAAAAAAGGTGAAAGAGTTTCGGGAATTGGCCGGCGAAATAAAAGACGACATTGAAACGGATTATAATCTTGATCCTAATACGCTTGAATTTTCTGAAGCGCAGCGCAAAGCTTATACTACCGTTGGAGGTTATCCCGAGCTGGACGGGAAATACACCATTTTTGGCGAATGCATTTCGGGATTTGATGTGATTGATAAAATTGCAGCTCTAAAAACCGATAGCAATAACCGGCCGTATAATGATGTGAAAATCAAAGTGAATGTGATTAAGTAGTGTTATGGTAAAACGAATTCTTTTCATATTACTGGCAGTTGTTTTTTTGAGTT
>NZ_JBFHGM010000011.1:0-41119 GCF_041583095.1 Draconibacterium sp. | reverse complement strand
GGGGTGGTCACTTTCAATCGGAATGAGGTGGTCAGTTTGCTCCGGAAACGGTGGTCACTTTAGCCCGGAATCAGGTGGTCAGTTTGGTCGGTTTTTCCAATTTATGTAAACAGTTTTTTTTAAAGCAAATGCTTCATCGCTTCATTGAATTGCTTATTCTCAAAACTATCTAAATAAATTTGAGTAGTGGAAAGTTCAGAATGTCCCAGAGCTTCACTTATTAAAGCAATATTTACACCTGAGTTCTTTAAAATTGTCGCGAATGAGTGACGTGAAACATAACTGGTTAACTTGGTTTTTATCTTTAATTCTTTGCCTATTGCCCTGAGTTCATGGTTTATTTGTTTACGGACTTTTAACACCCTGTCATTTTTTTGTATTGATGTTATATGAATATTTGCATCTAAAATCGGGAATAAATAAGAACTCATTTTACAGTTTTGTTCATAATGCTTTAAGTATTTATTAGCAGCTTTAATAAAAGGGATATTTATTAAGCCATTAGTTTTCTGCCTTTTGTAGATAAGTCTATTGTTTAAAATGTTTTCAGGTTGTAAGTTCGCCACATCTACAAATGAAATTCCACCGCATAAATAAGAAAAACAAAAAATTGAGTGTGCGAGCTTGCGTTTATCAGATTTGTTTCTGGTATTGTAGTTAATTATTTTCTGAATATCGGTTTTTGATAATGCTCGTTTAACGCTTTTAGTATTGAATTTCCCAAGTTTGAATTCATAAAACGGATTGCTGTCTTTACTAATAACCTTATTTGTAATAGCTCGGTTATAAGTTGCTCTTAATGTTTTAAATCGGTTAGAAATAGTACGGTCTGAATTTCCGTTTTTTCTGAGCCACGTTTCATATTTAGTTAGAAAGAGATAGTCAATCTTATCAAATGTGTATATCAGATTTTTACTCTTATTAAAATTCCGTAACGAATTATAAGAGGTCTTGTAAACATCACTATTCCCAATATTACCGTTTTTTCTCAGTATGTTAATAGTTTCAGTATAAAACTCATGAACACTTATTTTTTCATGCTTAATTGGCTTGTCTTTTGCAATTGTTTCAGCCGTGAAATTTTCGCCTTTAACCTTAACTGAAAGTAATTTTTGTTGATATTCGATTTTTGTTTTTAATATTAGCTGTTCAACTTCTGTTTTGTTGGGACACTCTGGTTTTGGTTCATTTTTTTCAAAATTCCAAAAGTCAGGATTAATCGAAACTCCCAAGCTTTTCATACTTCGTTTTCCATCTTTGGCTACTCTTAGCATCAAAGGATTTTCTCCATTAGATAACACTTTACTCTTGTAACAAATGATTGTAATTGTTGCATTCATTTTTAATCTTGGTTGACGTGCTGGTTGACGTTTGAAGTAAACCAAGAGTGAAATTCAACCAAAATCAGAAAAGTATATAAAAAGAAAAAGCTCAATAATCAGATGATTATCAAGCTTTAAATGAGTCGGGATGACAGGATTTGAACCTGCGACCCCTGGTCCCCCAGATAGGTGTTTGAAATTCTTGTATATTCTTGTAGATAAGCATGATGAGGTTTTTATAAAAATTGGTTTTTGACTGATTTTTGACTGAATTTGTGCAAAAACGTAACATTTTGCCGAAATCAGTTACTTTGTTTTTGTGAAGATACTAAAATAATTCAGACCGTTACTGTTAATAAGTTGCAAGTACAAAATTTCAGAAACCTGTAACTCATTTTATAGATTTGTAATGCGTTCCCCACGCTTGGCGATGTTACAGTTTTATATATGAAAAAAGCAACATCGCAACAAAAATTAACCTCTAACCGTAGGCTTGTTGCTCGCGAAGCAAAGCAGAAGTTCGATCCTGCTATAAAGGGCCTTACAGAATCCATTCGTCATACGAACGAAGTAACCGATATTTTTCACGGTTACAAAGTAAATGCCGGTACTTACGTTGATGGACGTGGAAGAACCTGGCAGCTTCAGGTACATGGTGTTCTTGCCAAAGGCAATTTCATTAAAAAGGACCAGGTGATTCCTGTATTCAGTAAATGGGCCATCGGTATTCGTGTAAAAGCATTCATCAAACATTTAATCGACAAAACCTTCAGTTAATGAAATTGAAAGAAAAATTCAAAGAGTGGAATAAACGCCGCAAAGTAAAGAAAGCTATGCGACGCATGAACCGAAATGTAACCCGGTCGAAAATAATGTATGCAGTAGTAATTTATGGTGGTATTGCAGGTTTCTTTTATGGCATTGCCAGTATTTTCACTGGTTGGCCGCGGGTGTTCGCATTTACGCCTGTTTTTATCATTATTGCCGCCCTGGCACTTCAATTTCTTAAAAAGAACTGGAAATTAATCTGGTTATATGTGCGCGACATGGAACAGGGCCGGTTATTACTTTATTTAAACGATCATACCGTATGGAGCCACGAACACAAAATGAAAGTTTTGGCTTGGGTTTACCTCCGCAGAAAAACGGTACGGAAAGAACGAAGCCTGTATTTAAGCAACAAATTACGCGAAGGTGAAAAACTCTGCCATCGGGAAAGTATAGAATTGGGGTACCATTCCGTATTCTGTCCACAACAAATACTCGATGGAGTGAACAAGGCAATTTTAATTGATGCTTTAATATGGGCTCACCGCAACGTTCAGGTACTCGACGATAATTTGCGTGAGATACTTGACCTCACCGACGAAAATATCAAGAATTTCAGCCTCCAGCGCGAGATTAACAAATGCCGGAAAGATATTGACAAGAAAGAGGAAGAACGTTTATTGGAAATTGGAAGAAAACGAAGCAAAAAACTGAATGGAAGCAAATAGCATAGCAATAGGATTAATGATCGTTCACATGGTTTATTACCTATGGTTTCAGGTAATTTCTGATTTTCAGCGAATCGGGATGATACACAATACGCCACACATTGAGATTGAACGACTACGGAGCAAGTACAATGTGAACATTAAAACATTTCAGAAAAATACGGTCCACTATGGTTTTGCCTGGTTCCGTACCATCTATTTGAATGAAAACCTGCTCCGGATGAAAAAACGCAAACAACCAGATCCCTTTTATTTATTGAAGTGGAGTTTTCATCACGAACACTACCATTTGCAGCATCATCATAAAAGAAATGTGCTGTTGCATCGGTTTGCATTCTCATTGCTTCCATTGCTGATAATGATTCACTGGATACCGTTTGTGGTAGTTTATGTTTTGGCCGCATACGGAATGTACTATTTAAAAGAAAATGTTTACGAGAGGAACGCGAATAACTATGCAAACGAGCAGATGAAATGACGAGAGCCAGTACTAAGCAAAAAGAAAAGAAAGTATTGAGTGAGTTTCACCGCTTGCTTCGCAGTGGAAAAGATTATAGTGCAAATTATATGTACGAAGAAGCAGGTAAGTCCTGTTTTTTAGCGGCTAAAAGTGCAGGTGACATTGTGCGGAAACATTACCAGGAGAAGATTACCGACGAAATGCAAGCGTTTGTAAACAATTTGGGCGATATGCCCCACGATGTTAAAGTGAATCTGTTTGCCGAAAGATTTTCATTGTGTGTGCGCGAAAGCCGGTTGATAATTCGATACATACGCCGAAACTCGATAGTTGATAATTTGAAATGACATGAAAATTAAAAAGTACAAAGCAACGATTAAAGCTATTAACCGGGAGGTTGAAGTTTTTAAAAACGACGAAGGCGACTGGACGGATTACAACGACATAGAAACTGTGTATGAAGATCACGAACTGGATATTCAGGAGTTATGACAAAAGAGGAAAAAACAGCATTACAAAAGCACATCCTTGATAAGATAAATGAATTGTGCGAAGGAAACGAAACTCGCAATGCTGTGCTGGTTATTAGTGTCGATGTGGATAACGAAAGGGTAATTACTCACAACATGGGCGATGTGCAATTATTATCAGCCGCACTAATTAATCAATTGGATAAAAACCTGGTATTGCGTCGGTTTATGTTTTCAACGTTTGGAGCCTATCTGAGTAAGAATGCAGAAGCAAAGATGGAGTTTGATCAGGGAATAGAATTAATGAAGAATGCTTTAGGAATAAATTAATGGCAGGATTAACACATAAACAAGAAGCCTTTGCCCAGGCAGTTGCAAGCGGTAAAACGTATTCCGATGCTTATCGGGAAGCTTACGATTGCAAAAAAATGTCTGTCAATTCAATTTATGTGAAATCATCGGAGTTGATGAATAACGGTAAGGTAACGGTAAGGGTGAAGGAGATTCAGGAAGAAACAAGGGACCGGAATAAAGTGGTATTGGATGAAGTACTAAAAGAAATGGCCAATTGGCTCAGATTTGATCCCATAGAACTGTTTGATGAGAACTATGCCGTAAAATCAATTGCCGATCTTCCTCCGCAGGTACGCAAAACAATAGCTTCACTCGAAGTGGTTGAACTGTACGAAAATATTGATAAAGAAAAAACCAAAGTGGGCGAACTGAAAAAGATAAAATTTATTGATAAACGAGCCATTTCCGACCAGTTTATGAAACACTTTGGAGCCTATGTTACCAAAGTAACCCACGAAATTGAGGATTTAAGCCACCTGGAAGATTTATTAAAAGGCATAAACGAATGAAACGTCCCGGTAAATACCATCGGAAAATACTTTGCCCCGATTGTAAAGGCGATAAAGTAACTATGCAACCAACTCCGGGAAGTATCGATCCGGAAGATTACAGCTTACAGCCATGCACTACCTGTAAAGGCGAAGGAATAACCGAAATGCACTGGACAATTGAATATAAACCTATCAAAAACTAAGGAAATGAAAATGGTTAGACAGGATAAAAAATGGCTCCGCATGGTATTATATGAAACCGGAGAATATGCGGTTCAGATAAGGCATTGGTTTAGGTGGCGCGATGTTACATTTGGCCCTTATGGTCCGTTTACCGTTGGGTTGTCAAGATTCTCTGTTCGTTGGGTACTCGAAGAAAGCTATAACGAATGTGTAAGAAATAAAAAAAGTTACACACTCAGAGGTGCCAGCCTTGTGCTTGCAGATATTTAATTCACTTATAAGTTAACTACTATGAAAAAACTAATAATTACAGGAATATGTATTTGGGTTCCAATTTTGATGTTTAGCCTTACGAATATTGGTAAACAAATACTAAATAATCCCGAAAACAAAACTCTTGGAATTTCCACTATAATTGTGATGGTAATTGGTATTGCGATGATGTATATCGGAATATTTAAAGACATGAATAATTCAAATTAAAGAAATATAACACCGGAACCGAAAGGAGAACCGCTGTCCTGTGGAAGTCAGGCTGTTAAATAACTCCGGTAGTTGTTGCTTCCGGAGTTTAACGAATAAAATATGGAAATAGATAAAGACTTAAAATTAAATCTGATTTCAGATGTTGAGAACATCCTTGGAATTGACTTGGACGAAGATAAAAAGCAAGCATTGGAGCGTAGTTTTGAAATTACTATCTCTGTTCACGATCTTGGAGCGAGCAAAATTCAGATAGGAACAGCTCTTGATAAGATGAGTAGTAGAGAGATCGATGAACTTGCCAAAATTGCCCAATCACAACGAGGTGTCATTTTGGTTTGTGGTCCCGTAAGAATTCCAGCGCCTCCGGTTCCCAACCTGGAAGAAAAAATGAAACGGGTGGATGAACTGCTCCATCCGGCTCCACTTGAAACTATATTTAAAGAACCAAAGCCTAAAGATCGACGTGCAAAATTTGGAAGGAAACCAAGTAGATATTAATTGCTAACTTTGGATTATGATATTTTCTGAATTTATACAAAAGCAGCATCCAGAGGTTTATAAGCAGCAACCTTACAAAATAGAAAGAATTTCTGATGCACTGGAAGAAGCAAAACGAAATTATTCAACACTTGTATTAGAAAATTATCGAAATTCATTGCGAAATCTGATACATGAATTCGAACTTATCAATAAAAAGGAAAAGCAAAACCGGGCAAAAGAGATATTTGAATCAATTTATTATCGAGACGGAAACAATGTTTTGGACGATGAGAATGTTCAGTTAATCGTTGAAGCGATGATACGTTTCGAAGAATCAGAATCTACCAACCTCCCGATTTCTTAACACCAGGTTTATCTTCCCATTCATCATCAACTTTAAGCGCAATGGAGTAAGCCAGAGCAGCGTTTGTTTGGTAACCTTCGCGTCCGTTTACTTCGCCGGTTTCTTTTTTGCGCTCCAGTAACTTAACTTCCTCAAATACTTCCTGTGGTAAAGCACCAATCTTTGCCGATTCTGCCCGGTCTTTCAGGTTGTAATACACTTCGCGACTGGTAGAATGATTAACTTCGAAACCAAACTCCCGTTCGCGTTTCTGTTTAATATCTTTAACTGTTAACCTGGAATAGATATTTTCGTATTGCAGCTTCTTAATTTCAGCCAGTGCGATGTGTGATAGGTCGTATTCTTCGTTTTGCGCCTGTCCGGTGGTTTTCTGTACTGCAACAACCAAACGCGCCTTATCGTACAAATGAGCCAATTCTACGGCCTTTTTACCGGCTTTCCGAGGTGTAATCTTTGTAGAGAAATAAGCAGATTGTACTTCTTTATTGGTCCGGTCGTAAATTAGTATCGATGTTGTTCCTCCACGATCACCTTCACCACGTAAAACCAATACACATAAATAACGGTACTGAAGTAAGTGGTTCGGATAGTCGAACAATTGAATATCGCCACTGTCGTTTTCTTCGTAGCTGGTTTCAATTCGTTTCCCAATAATTTGCGAAGTAACGAACATATTTATCGAACCGGCCACTAATTTTTCGAGTGCGGTAAGTGCATAAGCTTCAATCAATGTATTTTCATTCATGTAATAATGATTGATTGCATATCCGAGGTTATCTACGTGTTCGTCGTGTGCTGCGCGAGGGAAACCACATATTTGAGTAATGTATTCGTCGTTCCATTTTCCTTTCAGTAGCTTAATACGGTGCGACTGTGCTTTTGGCTTAATCATATTGTGTCGTGCAGGTTTTCCTTCCTGTACCAGCTTGCGTTCGTTTTTGTTGTGTTCGCCAATCAACACAAAATTGTAAGTAGTATCGTTTTCGATGTATTGAGCCAGTGAAATACCGGAAGCCTTTGGTTCAATAAATATCCGCGACTTTTGTTTGTTAAATAATCCGTTCTTCTCCAGTTCAATAAGGAAAGACATCAAGTCGGGAAGTTTCTTCCGCACATCGTAACTATCACGAACTACAATATCGTTTCCAATACGTGCAATAATATCAATTCCGGTAGGATCGTTTTCTGTTTTTTCGGTGTATGCTCCATCTATCCAAACATCCCATATTATATCGTCGTTCACCGTTTCAATAATATCGAACATATCCGGCGTAATATCCTGTTCGTCGAGATTAAACGGAGCCTGAAGATACTGACAAGTGTAAGGACCGGAAGTCATTTGGTTTTTATACCCGTCGAGAGCCTGTTTCGGAAGTCGTTTCGGGTCAAGAATTCCATCGGTATAAATGGCTTCTGCTTCTTTCGGAACAACAGCCTGTGCATTGGTAATTTCTGCAGGAAGGCAAACCTGAGTAATCGATATGTTTTTATTCAGCGTGTACCCGGTTAAATCTTCTTCGTGCAAACGTTGAGCAATAATAATATCGAGAAAGCAACTGGCGTTCTTATGTCGCGATGTAAGTGTTTCCTGGTCCCATTCGTTACAGTGTACCCGTTCGGTGTCTGATTTAGCCGATTTCGGATCCTGCATATCATCTTTAATGATAAAATCGGCGTGCATACCTGTTATGGTACCGTCAACCGAAGTATTAAAACGTTCACCTTTAAAGTTGTTCACCATTTCGTTCATGTTCATGGTGGTAATCTGTAAAGGCTTTCCGTGTTTTATCCTGAAGATGTTATCGAACAACAACCTCCATTTTTCGCTGTTTACAATTGCCCTGGCTTTTTTTGCATGGCGTTCAGACAGTCGGGCAGAGTAGGAAACGTTTGTTGATGCTAAATGTGGACCATGCAGCCAAACCCACATCGGGAAAGCAATGGTGGCAATGGTTGACTTCGAAGAACCGGGAGGAACATTAATAATCAATGTTTCCATCGAAAATTCCCCACGGATAACCGGCATGGCTTTTTCCTGAATCGTATCGCAGATGTATTTAATGTGCGGCGAATCGATCAGTTTTACACCAGTCATTTCGGGCCAGAAGGTTTTAAAGAAGTAGTAAAATGAATTGAAACATTTTACTCCTTCCATAACCGCCTGACGTTCGAGGTGCCGTTTCTTCTTCGATATGGTTTCCGTTACACCCATAACCTTAATCGGTTATAGATTCAACACGGCTGTTGAAGCGTTTTAGCTCCTGTTCGATGTCGCGGAGTGTGAAGTCCGTATCATTCAGGTTGGCTTTACTTTGAATAACTGCTTCGCGTAAACGTTCGGCCTGTGCTTTTTTGCCTTCTCCTTCCAATCGGGTAGCTTTGCTTTTGGCGCCGGAATAGGCATACTTTAATTCGTGTGCTGTTTCGGCAGTTTTTTTGTAATAATTGCTCATTCCCTTCAGCTTTGTTTTCGGCTCTGCCAGTTCTTTGAGCTTTTCGTCGGCCTGACGTTCGTCGGCCTTTGCCATAGTTTCCGCACGTTTAATAGTAGCTTTGTAAATCTTTTCTACATTTCTTCCGCCAATACCTATCATTGACGAGCCATACTTTGCTGCTTCTAATAAATAGGTTTTTGTTTTATCAATATCATCTGTTCTAATAGCTTTATCGATATTGTCAGCGAACTCAAAAGGTCCCTCGTAGATTGGATTCATACTTTCATAAACATGTAGTCCTGTCAGTAATCTTCCCCCTAAATCGACTGCATCTTTAATACCAGGCAACCCACCTACAAGTGAAATAGCAATTTGTAAACCAAGAGATTTTTCAAATTCATCCCAATCGTCGCGGCCTGACAATAGATTGGAAAAAAACATCCCCGCCGCTACCCATGTAATATTGTTTATTATGCCATAAATGGATATTACCTTTCCCCACTGGTATGCTGAAATATCACCTCGTTTATAGGCCTGATGCCCTTCTATCAGCTTACGATTATATTGTGACGGTGTGTTGGAGAAAGCAAACATTGCCCTTTTCCACGGTGTTTTACTGTTTTGAAACAGACTTAGTGTGCTGGAAAATGGAGCTTGCTGACTCCGAAGTGTGTCTAACAAGAACTGATCGACAGCTTCTTTCTGGTCCATTCCTGTACTTAATAAATAATCGAGGTAAGGTTTTCCTCCAAATATAATTGCTGCAATATCGCCGTAACGTGTGCCGATTGTTAACCATTTTTTTATTGATTTGTGAATGGACGAAGCCTTACTTGTTCCTTTGTCGGAGTTCAGTGCATTTTGTACAGCTTCGGAATAACCGGTTCCTAATCTAACTTTTAAGTATGGAACGGTTTCCATCATCTCCTTCCACGTTTTAGCAGGATTTGCCATTGCCTTAATAAAACCTGTAGCCCATTTTAGTGGCGGCATGTTCTCGGTATAGTTCACTACCGATAGTAGCTGTTTTGCCGGAACTGTAACTGTTAATCCAATTGCTGAAACTATCCAGTTGTCAAGTAACCAATTGGCAGCTTTTTCGATTTTCAATAGACTTTGCACCGGTGGGCGAAGCCCTTGATGGGCAAGGTGTTTGTTTATTAACTCGTGAAAATCTTCGCCGTACTTATCGGTAATTAGATCTTTTACGTTCGGATTTTTGAAGATGTTATTTAACCGGGTAACCGGAATTGCCATATTTGTATACCATTCGCCATCTTTTATATGTCTTGCGAATTTTTCAAAAGCATCGGCAATTAATGGAGTACGACGTGTTGCCAGTTCTTTTGTTGAAGAAGGATGTAAAGAATCCTGTTTGGACTGCTCAAAGGCATCGTTCATGTTTTGGAATTCTGCGGTACTGGGCCAGTAGTTGTCGCGTTTTGGAAGATCGCGGTTAAAGGTACGGATAAACACATCGTTCATTTTTCCCCAATAACTTTCGGCTGCTTGTTGCATTGCTTTGGCAAAGATTATGTCGCCTTCATTAAGGTTCTCCATTAATTTATCGATACGTTCTTTCCCGATACGTCGCTGAAGGATTTCGTTTGGTCGTCCATCGTCCGGGTTGGTAATAATATCGCCGTAACTGAAATAATAATCCTCGCGTATTTTCTCGTTTTGAATGGCGTTGTAAATATCAATCAGCATTAGTTTTGAAAGCGGAATATCAGATCCTTCGCCCCGGTCGCCTTCGCGAATTGGTTTAACGATGGAATATTCCTTCTTCTTCATTTCATTTATCTTACTTTGAAGGGCTTTTTTGTCTTCCAGTTTATAGCCTTTCATGGCTGTCTCCATTACCTCGTTGAAAGTTTCCTGTGTATTGACTTCCATTTCAACCTGGTTAAGTATGAGTGAATATTTGTCGCGGAGTTTATAACCGCCCATCATGGTAAGAATGGTTTCCCAATTCCCCATTGAATTAGCCAGGAATCCATTTGTTTCGGACATCCATCGGTCAAAGCGTTTGCGGTCCTGTATCGGTTTCCCATCGAGGAACTGTTTAACGAAGTCGCGGTCCTCTTTACGGTAGATCACCCGTTCAATATCTTCAGCGGTTTTAGCATCTTTGGCCGCATCGTAAATAGCTTGTAAATCTTCGCGGATTGCCTGAATTAATTCTTTACTTGCTTTACGTCCGTTACGGCGAAGTTCGATAAGTTTCATGGTAGTGAGATCGAGCAAAGACTTACTTTCTTTCTGATCGATTTCCTGCCACATAGCTTCCAGTGCTTTATCGGCTTCTGCTTTTTGTTTTGCTGTTGAGTTATTTGAGTTCTTTACAGCGGCCTGTGCAATAGCTTCTTTGTGGATGCGTTTGAATTCTTCGAACTCCTTAACGGTTTCGTAGGTGAATTTACCTTCCTTGTTCTGTCCTTTCTGACGGAAGTTGGTCATCCACTTAATCAATCGCTCAACGGCCCGGATGTTTTTATTCGATTCATTCTCTTTGGTAATTTCATCGATCTTTTCAAAAGCTTTTTCGATGGTTCGCGGTGTTTGTGCATCACGAATTTTATTGATTACCGAGAACATATCGCGTTTACCCACTTCATCGTAAGGCATGTTGCGTTGTGCATACTGGATAATGGCCGACTGAATGGCTTTAATTTTTGCCTTAGTATCTTTTTGCCCCATGCGAATACCTTCTTTCAAATCCTTGATCTGTTTCAGGATATCGGGTTTCTCGAATACCAATGCCTGATCGAATTCGGTTTTCAGGTCTTTAATGCGGTTTCTTGATTCGCTGGCCCGTTGTATTTTCTCCAGTTGACGGAATAATTGATCTACTTCGGGGTTGGTGGAACGGATGGCGAATCTTACACCCCCTCCGGCTTCGCCACCTTCCCCCATGTGGGGAGGAACAGCCTTTGTGCTGTTGGCGTGGTTGTAGAAGGGTTTTGTAGTCTTATCAGAGTTGAACCATTCTTTTAATCCGGCTTTATCGGTTCTGGTAATTTCACCGAGTCCTTTCCATCCTTTTTCGTAAGCTGCTAAATAGGTATTTCGGGCTTGTGAGATATTATCGAAACCGAGCATTACTTTTGCTTCGTCGTAGTTTCCTTTTTCATCTACCTGGTCAACTACATAAATACGTTCGTTTTCGGGTTTAGGTCCAATAAACACATCGATGTGATCTTTATCGCGTCCTTTGGTACCACGGAAGTAACCGTAATCGGCCGGAAGTTGTTGTTGCCATTCTCTGCCGGTTTTGTCTTTACCCGAACGGATGCTTCCTTTTGGGTTTTCTATTGAAATATCAAACCCATCAAAACGAACATGGCCCATTTTGTAGTTACCTGCGTGTTTTTGCGGATTGGTTGGGTTGGTGTTTACATTGTTCGCTTCGTTGTCAACTTTGAAGCGAATTTGTTCTGCGTCAATGTCGGGAAGGTTTAAAATGTCGTCGGTATTTACATTTGTAACCACAAACTGTTTTCTTCCGGAGCTAATATCTGCATCGTTTTCATCCGGTTGGAGCTGGTCGATTGCTGTTACAACTTCGAGTGTTAACGGGAATCCTCCATGCGCCTGAACAGCATTGTGTTTGTATCCATCAACTACCGGTCCTGAATATTCAGTGGTAAGATATACACCAAGATTTTCAGCATTATTTCGGTTTACATCTTTATCAGATTGTTGTAATCCGTTATTTTGAATCTCCGATAATATACCGGAAGCAGTATGATGATATAACTGAACTTCGTTGTTTCCGATTATCTTTATAACTTCAGGAGTAAGCTCATCGAACTGAATAAATCCGTTTTCTGTGACTGATATTCCGTAAGTATCGTTAAAGTATTCGTCAATCCAGTAAGTATCATTCATATTCATTACTTCGTTGATCTCGCCTCTTGATAAACCGTTGTCTTGCAGGTAAGAGATTAATGCACCTTTTTTGATGTTTTTAAGCAAGCTGGAATAAACAGTGTTCGTGTCGTTTACTCTGAACTTAACATCGTTATTTTCCTGGCGTTCTTTTCGTCTGGCCCTGCGTTCCTCCATTCGTTGTTTGCGATCACTAAATAAACGCTGTAATTCTCTGTCGCGGTCTTGTTTTATCCTTTTCTGATCGTCAACAGAAAGCATATCGTATAAGCGGTGAATGCCTGAAGCATCGCTGTAATAACTTTCGCCTTTAAATGCTTCGTTAAAGAAACCACTTGAAAAATCAACAATAACCAATTCGCCTGTTCCCGGTCGTTTCATTACCGAAACAATGTCGTTTACAAAATATCCCTGGTCGTTCAGGTTTTTGAGAATTCGTTTAATCTCATTGTATTCGTCGTAATTTAACGAGGTAAGTTCTTCGAGTCTTTCAATCTCGAAAGCAGGTCCTTCGTTTGTTTCTACCCGTTCTCCAATTACCGGAATATTGGGATTCCCCTGAAGGGCTTTAAGTATTTCGTATTCGTTGGTATCTTTCGTGGAGTATTTGGTTACAATTTCTCCGTTTTCAACTGTTCTCCATGTACCAACTAATGATTTAAACAAAGTTCCATTATCATTCTGAAATAAACCTTTTGTTCCTCCTTCGCCGTATTTGAATAGATTTACATCAACCGGATCTACTCTAAACCGTATATCCGGATTCTCCGAATCGAATTCTCCGTTGTTTCCTGTGGCTGATTTTATTTGGGTAGGGGAGAAAGCAATAAATGAATTGGTTTTGCTGATTTGATAATCAATATATGTGTCGTTCCAAAAATCAGTGCTTACTTCCTGATAAAATATTCCATCAAATCCATTTTTCTTAACCTGATTTATAAATTCTTCATCAGCCAGATGTAAGAACAATGGAAAGCTTTCTTCATCCTTAATTTTGTTTTTAAAATCTTCATCTAATTTTAACTCAGATGGCATTAGATCAATAAATTGTTGTCCATCAATATGCTTATATCCATCAATAGAGTTAAGATTAAGTGGTTTGCGGATATTTAAAAATACCGGATAAACAGAAGCATTCCCGTCTTTGTATCTCATTGCTGCTTCTGCCATATTATTGGCAATGTTTGGATCTTCTGAGAAATATCCTGCTACATTAAATTTTGTTGAAGCAAATTCATTAAAATCAGCATTAGTTCCATGATAAACTACTAAAGGTTTACCTTCTGAATCAACTACTTTTGAGTTGCCGAACCAGTTTTTGAAGGCTTCGGTTTCGGTTTGGGCGCGAAACAGTGCCATTTGTCCTGAAGCTTCGATTTTACCGGTAGCATTTTGTTTTTTAAGCAGGGAAATTTCATTATCGATACGTTGTATCTGAGCATTAAATTCCTGTTCTTTTTGGAAGATGGCTTCCGGGTTAAAACCTTCGCCGGCAAACATATCGTTTTGTGCAGCTTGTGTATCACCAAACAATCCGTTTCGCTGGTTAGCTTGTTTTACTAATCGGTTCTTTTCGGCTACAACTCTTTCGCGTTGGTTTTGTAATTGTTCTATTTTGGCATCGAGGTTTTCTACCCGGAACCTGGCACCTTTCATGCTGTCAATCTCATTATCGAGAATAACTGTTTCGGAAGGATAGTAGCTACCTTTGTATTGTTCTACCGTAATAATAGCATCGTAACCTTGTTGGCGTAATTTATTGCTAAGTTTCTTGCCGGTTACACCTTTATTCAGCAACGAAAGATCTTTCTTCCATTGAGGGTATTCCTGCCCGGTAATATCAATAACCAGCGGATTATTAAACGATACTGTTCCTTCAACGTAGTTTGCCGGAACAAAGGCATAATCCATTGTAATGTATTTACCGGCCGGTTCCACATCTTGTCCGAACATTGCACCCATGTTTTCAGATGGCTGTGAATTATGGATGTAGCCAAATGTTTTTCCTTTCCAGTATTCCGGATTGGTAATTTCGGCAGTTTTGTCGATTGAACCTTCTACCCTAAAACGCAAGTTGTTTTTTTTAGATGCCAGTTCAACCTTCCGGCTTCGGTCGCCTTCCTTGTCGGGATTATACTTTCTAACCTCTATTCCTTTGTTTTCGAGAATGTCAATTACATTCTGTGGTGTTTTGTTTGGAACAATAGCTGCTTTGAATTCGCTTAAATCAACAGCCCGTTGTACTTTGCTTTCGAAGTATTCTGTAGGCATGTGTTTAAGGCGATTCATAAAGTCGTTCAGTTGCTTGCGTACTTCCGTTGGCATTGGTTTAAAATCTACACTTCTGCCTTTTTTCGCGTAATCAAGTAGCGATTCGCTTACTCCTGTTGAATACATCCAGTGATCGGTAGCATATTTATAATACGGCTTAACCAATTCCATGATTTCGCTGTATTCGTTGCTTAATTCTTCTTTTATTTTATTGAATTCCTCGTGAGGTACAATCTGGTTGCGGTCTTGTTGAATTTCATCGATTGATTGAAATTCTTTTGCTGCACCGGAACGAACAGATCCAAGACCGTAGTTCATTCCTTCTTCACCCTGTAATCCTTTGCGGAGTTCGGCCACAACATTTTCGAGTGTGTGTGCCTGGTATCGTTTACTTCCGGAATTTGTATAACCTTTAAAGATGCGTTCTTTCGTAACCATCGATTCAAACTTCTCACGAATCCACTGATTAAAAGCTTCTCGTTTCTTTGGTGTTCCGGTAGCACGTTCACGTATGTTGTCGCGGTTGGTATGATAGTCGGGTTCAATAACTGCATCGGTATTAGCGACTTTACTTGCTTCGTTTCTGAGAAGATTGCCGTTTACAATGCCATTTTTCACAAAGTGTTCTTCTCCCAATTCTTCATCAATAGCCTTATAAATGTTTGTAACAGCTTCGATAAATTCAGGATTCTCACGAAGTTTAAAAGCGTCCTGGTGGCCTTTTTTAATGAATTTATGCAACGATTTATCCAGTCCTGAACTTTTCTTCACCGGACGTGGAGCATCGCCTTTGTCGATGAGATATGCCAGCATTGCTACCCTGTCGTCTTGTAGTTTGCTCAATCCGCTGGTATCTAACCCCAATGATCCGATAGAAATAGGATGCAAACCATACTTTTCTGCTCCGCGTGTATTTGCTTCGTCGAAAACTTTATCAAATGCGGCAAAATCAATATCGTAATGAATACCCGGATAACGCGGCGAGTAAATATCGGAATTAAATGTACGTGCCTTTCCGTGTCCTTTCGGATCTACCAATGATTTGTCGGCAATAAGACTTATGCTTCCGTAAGAAATAAAAGGAACATCGGTTCGGGCAATGGCTATCGATGGAACCGGCAAACCTCCTAATTTGTGAATGTTTAGGATATTATCGGGATCGAGGTTGTGCATAACAATTAAGTTATTGTCTTGTTGTTCGGCCCTGAACCGAACCGCTTCAGCACCACCTTTAATAAATATCTGGTCCAGACGGGAAACATCTTCGGTTTCCTGCAGTAATTTGCTTGCTCGGTATTCTGGCGACATATTGGCTCGTCTTTCAACATTTCGCGCCTCTACTTCACCTCCGAGTTTATGGTAAGCATCGTAGGAATCTTTAGGTAGTCGTGAAAGTCGGTTTGCCTCTTTGGTGAATGCGCTAATCTTTCCGTATGCAGGATAGGCTTCAGACAATCGTTCTTCTTCAGCATCCATCTGTTCTTCGGTAGCATCCGGATTGTTTGCAAGGAATTCGTCGCTTTCTTTTATGGCCTGTTTGTACTCGTCGGTCTTTTCTAACCTCTTAATCTCGTTAGTGTACATTTCAATTGTATCCGAATTACGGAAGTCGGTTACGCGAGGCATTTTACTTGGTGTTCCTCCTTGTGCAAAACCTTCTACTTCCTGAACAGCATGTTGTAATTCGTGGTTTAAAATGCGTTCCAACATCCGTTGCGATAACGGGAAATTTTTACTGATAGCGATGTATTGATTCCCGTTATTATCGCTTATGTGTGCAGCGGCTTTCACATCGCTTGTGAAAAACAGAAGCATATTTGAAATATCCGGGTAAGCTTTAAATAACTCAGTATCGTTAACAATATCGGTTATTTTTAATCCGTTTTCGGTTTCAAATGGAATGCCGTTTTCACCGGTTATGTATTCGTAGCTCACACCTTCGTCAAACTCAATGGTAACATCCAGTTTGTTGCCTTCGCGTGTACTGATAATTTCGGCAATTTCTTTTCCCAGGAACGGGACCAATTCATTTTCTTTGAGGTTAGAAAATCCAACAAACCCGGTTATGGTATTTGTAGCACCTTTTCCGCGCATCCTGAGATTATAGGTACCATCCTCATTTATTTCGTAATTGATTAAATCAACTGCATCGTGTTCGAATTTGGCGTTGCTCTGGACTTCTTTTAAACGGTCGAAGTTTTTGATTTCAATATCAGATGTTTCGTATCTCCACAACTTATCACCTCCGCGTTCCCATCCGGTAGCGAGTTTAATTTCTTTTGGTGATTTGTCGGAAGTTTCCATTTGTTTAGCAACTTCCAGGTTATCCATTCGTGTAGTTGCTTCTTCTGCTACATCGAGATTATAAGCTCCCCATTCGCCCATGATTCGGAAGCGGATATGATCTTCAATTTCAACCGCATTTTCGTCGAATACTACATAATTGAAAGAATCTTCGTGTTCTCCTTTACTGGTGTATTCTGTTGGGTATTGTATTCCGTCGATACCGGCACGAAGCAGGAATTCGGAAGCGGCTTTTTGATCTCCTAAAGCAAGAGACAATTCATTGTATAACATTTCTCCAGCTACGGAATGATTTACAGGGATAAAGAATTGGCCAGTTGATACACCACTAATAATTTCCCTGTTGTTTCGCTTTTGGTAGATGTTTTCCTTTTTAGCCTGGTCGATTATATCATCAAGTTTATTTTGGGGAACCTCTTTATCCCATCGTAAGAAATTAAGTTCGTCAATGGTTTTATCTCCGTGTATTTTGACTTTGTATAGGTTTCGCTTAGGTAGGATGTTTAATATGTCAGAAATTATCTCATTGGCTTTTTCTTCTGCATTTGGTCTATTTGCTACAACAATATCGGAGTCTTTTATTTTAGCTAATTCAATTCCTTCGGAATCTGTTGATATTTCTAATCCTCTATTTAAAACCTCTTTTATTTCATCTAAGCTCCAATAGTTAAATAATTTCTCAGCCAGTACCGGGTACTTGTTTTCGATAATATTAACTTTGTTTTCAATATCTTGATAGTCTCCCAATTTTGAATAACTCCTTGCAATACCTTCTTTATCCGTAAAATACAATCCCCAACCATAAGCCTGTGCGCCTTCGCCGGTTCCCATAAACTGTGTTGAGAATTTATCGAAAGCATGAGGTGAGCCATGCCATGCGGCTTGAAAACGGGTATCCTGTTTCACCCCTCCCGGCTTCGCCGTACTCCCCTGAAGGGGAGATTTCGTTACCTGGTTGCTTTTGTTTGTTGCGGTGGCCTTCTTTACTAAGTTGCGGTGTTCGGATAGCATATCGATAAGATCGCGGCGGGTAAATTGTTTTGACGACCAGCCAGCCAGTTTTTTAACGTGTCTCCATAGCGAATCTACAAGCGTTTTGAGCCTCGACAGACTACCTGCTTTTAATTTATCGATATTATTAAGTCTGTTGATTTCCTTTTGTAAATCCTCTATTTCGTTTAATTCGGCCAGTGTTTCTTCGGCCAGCTCTTGTTTTTTTGCTTCGCTTAGTGAATTGTAGCTGGCACCTTTTTTTAGTTGGTATCTTCCATTTACGAATTCGAATGATTTGACGAAGAAATCTGGAGCATAAATCTTTGCCCGGTCTGCAATTGTATTATCGTCGAGGCGTTTAAATACTTCGCTTAGAAATTGTTCTTTGTTTTTATATTTCTTTCCTAAAAGGGTAACAGGCTCAAGGTCGAAAATTAAATCAAGCCCTTTGTGAAGGATGGCTTCGTGGAAGAAAGATTTCTTTACATCGGAAACATGGTCTTTGGAGATCATGTCAGAAATAATATATGCTTCCTTCGTGTCGGGATCGTAGTATGCTTTTGGAGTGCCATTAATACCCTTTGATGCCAAAACAGCTTTTTCGGACATTTCAGATGAGTGAATAATATTCACTTTAATATTAAAAAGCTCGCTTAGTTTTTGGAGTGCTTTTAATGCGTTTGGCCGGTTGCGTAAATCTTCGGATGCTTGTTTGGTGGCGGTAATTTCGAGGTCGGCTCGGAAAGGAACATTGTTGTCCTGTTTCCAATCGTCGCTTAGTTCTTCGACGGAATTCTCATTCGCTGACCTTTGATTAGTGTTCGAAGTATTTCCTGACGGGTTTTGCCCGTTGCTTCCGCTTCGTGTTCCACTAACCTGTGAATCTTCGCTTTCAGTATTTCCCTGTCCATTTTCATAGTCTTGTAAAATTACGTTATCTATTTCATTTTCTGAAGCAATTAGTGGATTATTTTCGATGTTATCCACTGCTTGTTCTTCCAGTTGGTCCACTTCGGCATCGTCAACATCTTCGGCTTGTTGCATGGCTTCTGCTTCTGCCATCATTTGTTCGTCGATGGTTTGATAGTTTTGAAGCAGTTCTTTTGCCATTGCTGTTGATGAGTTAAAACTCAGAATCACATCTTCAACGGCTTCGCGAAAATCCTGACTGTCGTATTTCTCATAAATCTGATCGCCTGAATTTTCCCAAAGCATGTGTGCCATTTCGTTTACACCCATTCCTTCGGCTGAGTAATAAGATATTCTTCGTCTGCGTTCGCTTTCTACCGACTTTCCTTTTTTGTTCCCGAATATAGACTGTAGTGCAGCCATGTTTATTTTACCGTGTCCAGCAAGGTATTGCAGTACAATTTCGCGTGGGGTGTAGACTTCGAGCGATACGGCATCCTGTCGCACTTTTGAAAGTTTGCGGGGCTTTTGTGGTTTGTTGGCCTTTTTCTGAAGTGCGGCTAATCGTTTCTGTCGCTTCAGTTCTTTCTCCAGTTCTTTCGGAAAATTAGTTTGAAGTTGTTTATCTTCGGTTGTAATTTGTTCGCCTTTAATAATCTTCTGTGCTAAAGTTGACACGTTTTTTACATCTTCGAAGTAGGGTAGTTGTTTCTTTTGGTCGACTTTGTTTTGTTGCTGGTTCTGATTATCAGCGTTTTGATTGCTGTTTTGGTTAACTTTTTCGTTTTTGTCTTCTGAATTGTTTGCAGTATTCACCCCTCCGCTTCGCTCGTCCCCTAAAGGGGACATTTGTTCTGAAGTGGCTTGCGATTGTGACAGAATGGCTTCAAGCCTTTGTGCTTCGGCTTCGAGTTGCTTGGCTTGTTTTAGGTTGTTCAGTTTATCGGTTTTTGATGAGGTTTCTGCTTTACGCAATTCTTGTGCCTGAGAACGAATATCCTGAACATCGCTTAAAAGCATTTCGGCTGCAATATCTTCGCCATCATTTTTTAATACTTCATTGTAACGTTCTTCCGGAGTGAGTTCGTCGAGGTTTACCGGAGGTTGTTCTTTTTCGAGTTCAGCCAATTCAGCATCGTATTTTGCTTGAATCTCCTTTATTTTTTTCGTATCGTCTTGAAACCTAAATTCATCTGTAACCCTTTTAAGTCCTTCGTTTTTTATTTCCTGATTAATTTCTCTTTTTATTTTAGCTTCATTTTCTGCAATGACTTCATTTATATCGGTTGTACGAATAATACCTTGCTCGTCTGGAGTAACACCAAGATTTACTAATTCTTCAAATATTGCATCATTCGCATCAATAAACCTTTTGTTCTCGTCAACACCACCGCTTGCTTGATTTAATCCCTCTAACAACTTATTTTGTGTCTCATCAGCATCTCTTTTTTGTAAAAACCTTCTTTGTATCTCGGATTGACTTATTGTGTTTCCTTTTCTGTTTTTTAATTCTTCTTCCCTTCTTTTTTCAATTTCAGCCCTTTTGTCGTTTATAAACGCCTGTTGTTGTTTTATTTGCTCATTGGCGTAATCAGATAAAAAGCCTTGTAGTTCTTCCGGAGTGTTAAAGATTATTTCCTGTCCTTCTTCAATCGCTTTTGACTGGCCGTTGGAGAATTCAATAACGCGAAGGCTTCCCTGTTCCTTGTCGTTAACGATTTCAGCACCTTCGTCAACTCCGGTTAGTAATTGTTGCTGTTCGGCAATTAATTCCTGCTCCTGAACTAATTGCTCGTTCATTTCATCTTCCTGCGAAATAGTTGATCGTACTTCGTCGGGTGTTTGCGAGAGCCAGTCTTTTACTTTTACCGATTGAAATGCCTTTGTTCCGTTTTCGTTATGAGCAAAGATGATTTTTCCCGGCTTGCCTAAATCTTCGGGATTTTTAATGTACCATTCTTGTCCGTTGATGGTGGCTGTCGTAACGTTACCATCGGTGCCGGAGTATTTGTTTATACCTTCTTCAATCTGTTGCGCTCTCGACTTCGACATTTGTGTATATCGTGCCGAGTTCAAAACAAACTCATAAGCTTTCAGAAAATCTTCCTGCGATACATTAAACGACTGGTTTATTTCCTGGAAGGTATCGAACAATTGTTGCGGATCGGTATAATTCTGCGTAAGGTTGTAAACAGCTTCGGTATAGTTAGCATCCGGAATATCTTCGAGTAAACCAATTGATTTGTTGTATTCCTTTTTCACCTGGTTCCGGGCTATCGCATCGCCTGAAGCATTAAATCCCTGTTGAATGGCTTTTATCATCGACATATGAATACCTCCGGAAGTGGTACCCATTAACCCGGCATCAACCATTCCATCGGTTATTTTAATATCGGGCATGTATCCGCTGAACTTGTTAACGGTATTTTGCGCCAGTTGTGTACCCATCTCTTCGTAAGCTTCACCAAACGGAGCCATCCACGGGTTACGGATGATCATGTTTGAAACCTGGTCCTGCCATGTTTTTTTGATCTGCTGTTTGGCAACATCTTCGCCTTTTTCAGTAATTAGCTTTTTAATGGCATTACCGGCAGCTCCCGAACCCAGGTTGCGTTCGAAAATGTATTCTATTGCGCCGGTAAGTGCAGAAACAGCAACTACGCCATCGCGACTAAGGTTTCCGTATTCGCCCAACTGGTCGGCCTCATTCAGGTTCATCGATCCGAACACTGCCGATGTAGTTCCCATTGCTGCGGGAGCCGACATACCTCCGGTTAACATCATTGCCGCCGATGGAGCTGCTGAACGTGTTACACTTGAAAGCAGGTTGCGTATACCTCCGTCCACATCGCCTTCGGCAAATGAGTTTTGTACGCCTTTAATATAGTCGGGATTCAATTTGATCACTTCTTCGGTATTCTTCCGCGAAGCTTCCAATAAAATGTCTTTGTCTTTTTCGAGAATAGATAAAGGGTTTATATCTCGTTTCCCAACGGTTGCATCTTTGGTAAATAAACTTTCATCCCATTCGGGTACCGGAATATTCAATGCACGAAATCCGGAACCAATAAAATCGTAAACAAAACCAGGCGTTCCATAAATGGCAGCGGTAAGGTCGTTCACCGATGATTTACCCTGTAGTCCTAATTCTTTTCCGAAACCTTTCCAATTTCCACGATTCTCTATATTCTCGTCGGCCACACTACCGGCAATTTGTTTTGCTTCCTCAATGGGCATTCCCATTGCAACGCGAGGATTGTAACGGAATTGTTTTTGTTTTTCCGCTAATTCAGGAACTTTTATCTGTGGCTTTTCTGTTGGGTGAAGTGTATTGTCGGGTGTTGACGGAGAGAAATCGTACCGGGAATAAATATCATTCCTGAAGGCATCAACATCTTTAACTTTGTTTTCTTTAGCAATATCGCCAATTATACTGTCGTAGTTGTTGTTATATTTTTTAAGTACGTCGTTAGCCAGCTCGTCGCTGTATTTTTGACCATTACTTTCTACAGCATCCTTAATAAAGGATTTGATACCTTTTACTTCTTCCATTTCTCAAAATTTTATTGCCTTTGCAGGGCTTATATGAACGATTTTATTCTATTGGTGAGCTTTAACTATGTCGCTGAATGTTGACCGGGTTAATGGTTTCCCTTCCAAAAGGTTTTTAAGGTCCTTTTGTGCTTGCTGTATTTCGTTGCGTTTTTCTTCCCTTAATGGATTGTACTTCTCATCCACATCGTCGCGGTTGCGTTTTTTTGCCGATGAATATTCTGTGTTGTACTCGTTCTCTATTTGCATGAGCTCATTTTCCAGATCGCGTACCGCTTGCATTTGCCCGGAAAGGTCGTTCAGGTAGTTTTCCATTCCCGGTTTAGGAGTGGCCATTCTTACGCCTTTCTCGTCGGTAGAGAAATCATACATCCTGCTTAACAGGGTATTGGCAAAACGTTCGGTTTCGTCGCTTGATAAATTACGTTTCAACGCCCCTTCGTCGTCAACGGCATAACCGGCAATTTTGGCTAATTCGTTGACGAGGACAGGACTATTACCCGCGAGTTTGTAATACAGGTCGGAATACGGATTGTCCTGGTTGGTTAATTTCCAACCTCCGTTCTCCAGTTGCTCGGTATAAACAGGATTGGTCTTTGAGCTATTATTGGGTTTGCTATCGTAATAGGAATTGTTAATACGTGATGCCAGTTCTTTTTCTCCTAATGCAGTTTTGCGGTTAGTGGCTGCAATCTGATCGGCCATAACTTTATACTTCTCGCGTTCGGCAGCTGAAAGGGTAGTATCGTCAATCTTTTGCTGAATCCAGTCCATTAAATCGTTACGGTAACTGTCCTCGTAAGCCTGTTTTATTTTGCGGTTGCGATCAACGGTATTTTTATAGTTTTGGTATTGCTGGTCGCGTTCGCGTTGAAGTCGCGTTGAAGCATATGTTTCAGGATTGGCTACACGTCCCTGTAATCCCTGACCAAAAGCATAAAGTGCATCGGCCCATCTTACGCGGCGTTGTTTTCGTGCCGATTCTTTAAGGCGTTTCAGGTCCAGCTCCGGAAGATCCTCGTATTGTGGATTGGAATAAGCATTGGCGAAATTATCGATGTCGCTGGCAAATTCTTTACCGACCAGTTGTTTTACGCTATTGGTAATATTTTCTTCTGTAGAGGTGGTTAACGGGGCTTTTGATATGGTATTAATGTCGATACTATATTCACCGGCTTCTGAATTAACCAAATTGGAAGCACGTTCATCACGGCGTTCTTCGCGAAGCTGCTTCTTTGACTTGGCCGGAGGAACTACCTTCGCCGGAACGGATTTTAATTCTTCCTTTTTAATTTCGGAAGATTTTACCGAAGCCTTTTTCTTTTCCAGTTCTTTTAAGTTATCTTTTGCCATAGTGAATTAGTTATTATACTTCGGAAAAAACTTTATCGTAGTAAACTTTCTTAATGCCTTCGTTCATAACAACTTTATCCGGATCTGTTTTTTCAATCTCCTGAGCAATTACACCAATATGTACTTCTGGCTTACCTTTGAAGTTGTATTTATAAATCCGTTGCCCCTGAAGTGTTCCGATAAAGTGAATGTTTTCTTTGATGTTAATGTCGCTTCCGGCAGCGGCAGCGGCAGCCCCTGAACCTCCTGTTGCTCCAAGTATTGCTCCTGCACCCTGTCCAACACCCGAAGCAAATTGTCCGATTGAATCCAAGCTACTGAAGAAGTCTTTCCATCCCGATCCGCGTTCGTCAATCGAACTGGTCTTAATTGCCCCGTAGCTTCCCATTTGATTCTGTTGTAAACCCCGGAGAGCATTCGCCTGGTTGTTTTTGTTGGCTTCGGCTCCGGTGGCAATACTTCCGGCAGCTTCTCCAATGGCTTCCGATGCGGCCTGTTGCGATGCCACAATAGCTTCAGCCGATGCGTTAGCCCCCATCATGTTTGCAGCCCTGGTTTGGTATTGCCTTGCAGTGCGTGTGGCACGTTTCATGGCCGACTTTGCAGCGGCACTATCAAAAGGATTTGATGCCTGTAATGCGTCGATTTCGTTTTGAGTGCTGTCCGATAATGATTTGAATTCATCTGCCAGTCCTGCTTTCTCTTTTCTTCGTTTGTTCGAACCAAAAAGGTTAGGATCGGCACTGCCGTAAACGCTGCGTATAACCTGTAAAATGTGTTGAAAAAGTTTCATACCTCCGAGTTTTTATAATCCAAAGGTATTTAAGCGAATAGTGAGACTACTTATACACTACAAAGTAGTAGTTCTGAATTGGAACTTCTAAGTTCGAAAACCGAACTACTATCATTCATAACATTGCTGTATAGCGGATTGGATGCAATTATTTTGTTATACGAAACGATTCACAGAGAATCATTTGAACGACAAATTAAAAGCACAATCATGGATACACAAGAAGCTAAAAATCAAGAAGAAGTAAAAGCCGCGGGCAGTAAAGTAAAGACCCCGGTTCAGGGTACCGAGGCAGCACCTTTAAAGGATAAGACTGGCAACGCACCGGAAGCTTCTGAGGCTCCTACCGGCGACGATATTACGAACGTGGTGATGTTGTTGAACGAGTTTGATAAGATTTCAGGAGGCAGCGGAGAAATTGCCGATGTACCTGAGAACTTACGTGGCCCTGTAAAATTCCTGGTTGACAAAATGGTTGCATTGCGCGATGCGTATTACGATCCGTTATTTAAGGCTATTCTTGATGATCTGGTAGATCAACAGGAAGATGGAATGACACCTTCGGTAAAAGTTGCCGTGGCACGTACCATTCCTCTGAATGAGCTTCAGGAACTGGCTGACAGTGAAGAATACGGTGCAGTACAACAAGGACTGGCTGACACAAAAACAGCCGCCGATGAGGAAGCCCGTAACGATGAGGAACTGTTTGCCAAACTCGATAAGAGTAAGGCGAATCATGCTACTTATTGCGAAAGCATGGGCTACGACGAAACAGAAGGTAATGCTTTGTGGGAAGAATACATGAATTTTTTAAATGCCCAGGCTGACGGTGAAATTACCGAAACAGAATGGGAAAAATTCGACAAGCAACGTAATTACGATGCGGATATGTCGGCCATGAAAGCACAATTACCACCGGAGCCAACAAAAACAATTGTGCCGGATAAATCGTCGGTGGATACCTCGCGTATTCCCAATCCACAACCTGCCGATAATCAAACAAGTGCGATGGCTTATGCACAGCAAGGTCCATCGTATCAAGATGTTGGTAAACGTAAAATTTTCAAAAGTAAAAACTCTTAAAAACGAATAACAATGAAAGCTATTTTTAAATTTTTCTTAGTAGTGTTGTTCTCGGTACTGGCTACGTCGCCACAGGCCGTAAGCAATAATCTATCGCCTTTTAGCGTAGATATTACCGGTATTGATCCTGCACAGGGAACTGCCGGAACAAACATTTTTCAGGATGTAACTTTGGAGGGATTTGAAGGAACTGCCGCCGATTTTGTGGCTCCTGCATGGTTAGAAATTCTTGTACTGGTAAGTCCTGCAAACTATCCTATTTCAACGTTCCTGACTCAAAAAACGTTGGACGGAATCAGAGGTTTGGCAAAAGCACAACAAGCCAATGGTAAAGGTACTTACGACGACATTTTCCTTAACGACCGTATTAATTCGAAATATAAGGTTAAAGAGGACTTAATGAAGAACTACGAACAATTTGGTGAAGCTGAAATTTCGAGCTATAAACTGAATTGGGGCGATATTGCTGTACTTCCTTATCAGGACAGTATTAATGCTGTATTTGCCGGTGGTGCAACCAGCGCTGATATTACTGTAGCCAACGGCGATATGTGGACTCCTAATTCACTGATTCGTGTTCAGGGGAAAACATACGCAAACGGTGAATCGCTTGTATTGTTTGTTGCAGCCAGAAATGGTA
Source organism: Draconibacterium sp. (assembly GCF_041583095.1). Classification (NCBI taxonomy): domain Bacteria; kingdom Pseudomonadati; phylum Bacteroidota; class Bacteroidia; order Marinilabiliales; family Prolixibacteraceae; genus Draconibacterium; species Draconibacterium sp. Next base: position 14,789 of record NZ_JBFHGM010000011.1, on the reverse strand, counting down.
ATACATTAAGTGTAGTTTCAACCGGTAATAACGGTAATGAAGATATTCCTGCTTTGGCTGTTGATGATCGCGTAACCCGTCAGGGAACTTCATTCAATGAGAACGATGTTAAAAACGAATCAGTTGCTCAAAGCCCGACTAAAGACTACAACTATGCCCAGAAATTTATCACTTCAGTAGTTTATAGCAACTGGATGAGCATGACACAATTGTTTGTGAATTATTCATTCTCGATGATTACTAACCTGGCCCTTCAGGATTTCCGTTACGGACAGGAATTTTCGTTCATGTTTGGTAACCGTTCTGAATTTACTGCAAACAGCAAAACTTACCGTACAACCGGTGGATTGGAATATTACATCGACCAGGTAATTGAATACGGTACAGGTGGTGGTAACACTGATATTACTGAAACTGATATTGTTGATTTCACTAAACAAATGCGTGTAGGAAACAACGGATCAGACACTCGCTTTATGTGGGGTGGATCGGAAGTGATCAGTTCGTTGAATAAAGGTGTAATGAGCGACAGCACCAAGTTTGTACAAAAAGAGTACGATACTGTTTACGGTTTGTCATTCACTGTTCTTTATAGTTTCTTCGGAACCATTAACGTAAGTTATGCTCCATTAATGGACCAGTCAGACTATCGCGATAAAGCTTTCCTTTTGGATATGGCCTACATCGATAAGTTTGTATTCCAACCGTTCCGCGAAACTCAGTACGACGGTGTTAAACATCGTGATTTTGATGGAAAAGCTATCGACCTGGTTGAAACCTGCGGTTTGGTAGTTCGGAACATCGATACCCACTTCATTTTCGAAGTTAAGGCATAAGTGTTTTTTGCTTATGTATTTCATATCGGAGGGACTTCGGTCCCTTCGACTTAACTCATAATATCAATTTAAAAACGAATAACAATGGCAACAAAAACATTTGTCCTTAGCAATCCAAGAGTATGGAAAAGGGAAGTTGCAGTATGGCTTCTGAATAAAGATAAGAAGCTGAGTAAACGACTTCTGCCTTTTGCCACAGAGAACGTAAAACCGGGCCAACGTCGTGAAAAGGGACGGGCTGTTCCGGCGCAATTTACTACCGCAGACGAAAAGCTGCAGGAAGCATTATACCGCAACACTGGTTACGGAAAAGACTTCTACGAAAAAGGCGATAAAGAAGGCAAAAACAAGATGGATACATTAGTTGTAAGCAAAGAAGATGCTGAACTGGTGGCCCTTCGTAGTTTGTACGAAGCAAACGGTCTTGTTTTCGACGAAAACGATCCTTTGGACGTAGCAAAGAAAAAGTATGAGATTCATATTCATGCTTTGGCCGGTACCCGAAAATTGGGAGAAAGCACCGCTACTGAAATTGCTCACGTAGAGGTTGATCCGAAGAAACAAATTTCGGATGCTATTGCAGCCGGTAAAAAAGCCTACGAAGAAAAGTACGGTGAACCTGTACCGGAAGCAATTGCCGGAGATAAAGCCAAGCTTATTACATTGATTGACGGAATGAATACTCCGGAATTTGATGTTGAAGCTTATGTGGCCGAAGCTACAAAAGAGGATGATGAGGAATCATCTGAGGATGTAAAAGCTCCCGAAGCATCATCTGAGGAAAAGAAAGAGGCCAAAGAGCCCACCAAGGATGATCTCCTAAAAGAATACTTCGACAAGTTTGGAAAGAACGTTCCGAACACGAAGAAAAACGATTTGAGTTGGATTAAAGAACAACTCGCAAAACCAGAGTAATAAGTACAAAGAGAACAAGAAAGCGGTTTTGTGCCGCTTTCTTTTCAAACACTTAAAATGCCAAAAACAGCCGACGATATTATAAAAAGAGCATTAACGCTGATCGATGAGCAGGTAACTGAATTCGAAACAGCGGCTTCTACCGAAATGTCGATGGAAGAAATGGCATTGGATATTTTACCTGAAGTATGTCGCGACCTGGTAAAAGAATTACCCTACGAGCTAAAACGTTACCTGGCAAAGTCGGGTACACTTGCCGAAGACACTATTCCCGGAGGTGAGAACCAGAGTTCGTATGTAAAAAAGAAAGCCGTTTTCCAGGCTCCTGACGATTTTTGGGAATTGGTATCCATTCGTTTAACCGTTTGGTCCCGGCCGGTAACCGACTACATTCATATTGACAGTCCGGAATACCGTGTTCAGAACAATCCTTTTACCCGTGGAGGCAAACAAAATCCTGTTGTAGCACTGTCGAATGTAAGCACCGGATCTAAAGCGCGAATTGAATGCTTTTCGGTACACAACGACGATGCTAAAACAGTTGATCAATTTCAATACGTTGCCTTCGACAATGTTCCCGACAATTCAGGAAAAACATGGCCCGATGAGGTTTTTGACGAAGTTACAAAAGCTTTGGCCGCACAACTTCACCAGATAAAGAGTAGGCTCGATGAGGCTTCGTTACGCAATGACGAAACACTGGAGGCTATTAAACAACACGAATAATCACCTTTAAAATATAACATCATGTTAAACGAGAAAGTGGAAAAGATGGAAGATGGCAAAGACAAGGAATTAATGAAACTTGTTGCCGAAGGAGGCAAGCCATACATTAAAAAAATGGACGGAATGGCCGTTCAGGTTACCGAGGACAAAGAAATAACCTATAAGGATTACGAAGGCCAGGAAAACACGATGAAAGTTCCTGCCGGAAGCTATGTGGTAACCGATGGTGATTCTTGTTATCCGAAAATAGTGACCTCCGAAGAATTTGAAGGCAAAAACAAATTTGTTGAAGGCAAGGCTGAAAAGAAGGCTGAAAAAGACGACTCTCCAAAAATCGGTATTGAATCATTGTAATGGCAGACGTAACGGTAAATATTGAAGTTAGCAACGTTAGTTTTCAGGCGTGGTTACGCACATCGTACATTAGCCTTGGATTGGTTGGCGATGATGGCAAACCTATGATTTTAAACACCGAAATGGGACCCGATCAGGTTGATGCTTTTGAAAACGTCATGGAAGAATCAGCCAGGGAAGTACTAAAAGTTTTTTTATCGAGGCAGGGAGATGTAACGGGTGTTCCTTTTGAATACGACGGAAGCAATGCCATTTACCGATTTAGGGAAGAAGAACCGGTATTGGCGCAAGGGGAAGCCATTAAGAGTGCGCTAAACGAAGATGTTAAAAATGCTTTGTACATGTACACTACTTCGTTATGGTTACGCATGAAAAACATGGATAAACAAGCCGATTATATGATGGAACGTTACCACAAAATTACTGACAACATTAATATTCACCTTTATAAATTACACGACTAATGGCAGCAGTAGCAATATCAATTAGCAAGTCGCAGGTATTTAAAGAAGTCGCAAGGCGAACTTCTGTTGCGACAGAAACGGACCCCTTTTACAAACAAAACACAACCGAAAAGAAACAGTATTCGCAGTTACATGGCGAAGGCGACCGTATTACAACCGACTTCTTAGTAGAAGCAGCTAAGGAAGTTTTAAAAGCATTCCTTTCGCGGCAGGGCGATTTAAGTGGAACCGATGCTCCGTTTGAAATCACCGCTACCGATGTTGTTTACCGGTTTGAAGAAGCGGAACCGGTTTTGCCACACTCGGCATCTATTAAGCAGCGTTTAACGGATAACGTTCGCGATGCGCTGGTGTATTACGTAATGCTTTCGCTGTACCGTACCGATGGCAACGTAGCCAAAGAAAAAGAAACCTTTCAGAAGTGCTTAACCATTATTGATGAATTGTCGGGTGACTTATACCGCTTACACGATTAATTATGGCAACACTTACCATTGAAAATACCGGATTAGATCATTTATACCCCGATGGCGTACCGTTGGCAGAAGCTACAATTGCCATCGCTGATTTGTTTGACGAAATTGCCCGGCGTTCGTCGCTGGCAGTTCGGACCGATCCGTATTTCAGTGATAAGACGCAAGCACAAAAACTGTTTTCGGAATTACACGGAGAAGGCGACCGTATTACCCGCGATTTTCTGAAAGATGGTGCCGAAGATATTCTCCCGGTGTTCCAGGCAATGCAACGATGGATACCCGAAGAAGCACCCGGACCACGATTCGAATTTGATCTGGCCGACAGTGGGAACATTGTTTACCGCTGGCAGATCATGGATACCCGCTTACCCGATTTTAAACTGAATTACACCAGCGAAACACTGGTTAATATACGTACTGATCTGAATTGTATCAGTAACGTAAAAAAATACTTAAAGGACGCTTTGGTTCGGTACGTTCTTCGCGAACTGTACGAAACCATCGGATACAACAGGAAACATGCTGAGTATGTACGACGTTATGCCGACGCTCGTGCCGACGTAGCATATTGGGCTAAAAACGACACAAGTTTACAAACAACGAACCACAATGCCGGAGTTTAATCAAATACAGGACAAAAAGCAGATACAGGAAGCCTTACGCCAGAAAAAACGTTTGGGGATAAAAGACCAACCCCGGCAAGTTGTAAGGGAAACCGAAGATTTAAGTTTTTTGGAATGGTATGTATTTCAGACAATGAATACAACTCCGAAACAGTTTATAGCCAATCTTGAAATTGAATACAACGCGGAGCAGAATTTACGCGACCGCCGACAAAGAAACATCGACTTTACGAGGGCACGACATTTTAATGAGCCTGTTTGGGATAACGAATTAGGACGATACGTTACGCAGTGGGTTTACCTGCGACGAAGAAATATCCCACCGTTAACCTACAACGTAGTATCAAAACTGGTACGAAGCTTAACCGGGCAGTTCCGCGAAATAAACACCGGCAATGTAGTAAAATGCGACAGCCAGGATGAACGAGGCGTTGAGCTGGCAAATTTCCTTACCCGATGCTTAGACCGCATAAAGAAGAACAACAAGGCCCGTGATAAGGATGCCATGAATTTTCAGGAAATGCTGGTTAGCAGCCGGCCTGTTTACAAGAATTTATGGGCGCAACTTCGCAACGATAAAAACATTGACATAAAATTCAGGATTGTTGCTTCGGATAAGTTTGTAATGAATCCCGGAATAACCGATTACGACCTGGATAACTTTTATCGCGGAACTGAAATACACGACGGTTCGCTGAATGACATTCTAAAAAACTTTGCCGACGGAGATTTTGAAAAGGGAATGCGTATTCGCAACGCCTACGTCCGTAACAGCGGAAATGCGATGAATAACCCAACATACAGCGCACAAAGTTTCGACGGTAACGAACGACGAAATAATTCGTTCCAAAATTATACCGGAGTTAACGGAACCTGTAGGTACTACGAAAGTTGGGTAGAAATAGCCGACTACGAAGCCATAACGGTAGATCCTACTGAAATTATGTCGCCCCGTACAACCCATAAATGGCGACCGGCCGACCAGGTTAAAAAAGAAGTGGATGCTGAGAATGCCCGTCGTGAAGAAATGATGGGCGATGAGGCTGACCCTAAAGACTATAAAATCGAGTTCACTACTGATTTTGTTCCCCGATGGTACGCTATTTTTATGACACCTTGGGGCGAAGTATTAAAAGTAATGGAGAGCCCGTTTAAAAGCGGCCAACACCCATTCACGTTCACACCTCCGGGGTTGAATGGTGAATATTGGGGATTGGTGGAAGAAGTGCTGGATGCACAATTATCGCTCGACCGTAAAATACACCAGGCCGATGCTATTATTGATAATGCGGCAAAAGGTATCTGGTTGATTCCGGATGTAGCTGTTCCGGATGAGTTTTCGAATAAAGAATACATTTCGAAATTCAAAAAAGCTGATGGAGCAGTAATTTATAAGGTTCGTTCGGATATGACCGAACAGCATAAACCTACACAGGAGTATGCCAATTCTGCTAACGTGAGTGCACAGGTGCAAACGATGATTCAGTTGTTCTCTAACCTCACTGATGAGATTACAGGAAACTACGGAGCCGCACAGGGCCGCAGCGACAGTGCCACAAAAACAGCAACAGGATATGCTTTGGAAAGCCAGAATGCCGGATTAAATGTTCGCGACACCATGGAACGGTACCTGAGTATGTTGGTAGACCGTGACGAAAAATCGCTGAGTTTAATGCTCGACGGATACACCAAAGCCGATTACTACCGCATATTGGGTATTGAAATCGATCCGGCAGAACTACGCACATTCAATTTCCACATCGAACAAAGTAAAGGAACCAATTCTCCTTCGCAACGATGGGCAATGGAGCAGGAAATATTGACAATGGTGTACAACCAGCTTATTCCGTTCGAAGTATTTGCCGAAGTTTCTACCAATCCGGTTATGATTCAGGCAAAACAGAAATGGGAAGAATGGAAAAAGAAAGTAGCACAAGAACAGCAAAATACCCAGATGCAACTCGGTGGTGCACCGCAACAACCCGTTGAAGTTCCTGCCGAACAGCAAATGATGGTACAGGGAACACCACAGGCCGGTATGTTGCAGGAAAGGGGAGTGGATCAAAAAATGAGACGATTACCAGGAGTATAATATGTACACTGTAAAACCAATAGGAATAAATATTAAGGACAGCGAAAGCGAAGTGAAGGATGGATTTCTTCGCGAAAGCATAAACCTGCAGTGGAGGGAAGGTGCTTTTCGTCCGGTACCCGAACGGTTATTGAGTGCAATTAACGTAACCGAATACACCAATATAATACTTCATAAAGTTAGCGACGAGGACCAGGTAAACGTTCTTGGCTTTCGTTTACAAAATCCTACTTTTTTAGCTTACGATTTAGCCGGAGACCTTGGAGGAGTTCCCATTACAAATGGAAACCTTGAATGGTTTGGGAAAATTGCTGATGGCGAATACACCCCGATAACCCCGGTTGATTTAGGAATTACCCGAACTGATGGGATGAGTTTTACAATATTGAACGGATTGATTTATTTTATGGGCGACGGAAGTTCTACTGCAGAACAATATTACACCCGCTTGCAATTCAATATTAATTCGGAAGCCTACGAAAGTAAAGATATGTATGCGTGGAAATCGTTGATTCCGTTTTATCCTTTTCAGGCTCAAATCGCTGTTAAGGCCCCAATGCTTGGAACAACTCCATTGCTGGTATTTTCTCAGTGTGGAGTTATTGCCATTCGTTATACGCTTGTTTTAAACAGTGGGGAAGAAGTATTGCATTCACCAATTTACGGGTTTATACTTTACGGCTTAAACAGAGGCGATGCAACTATAAATAAAGATACAGCGGTACGAAATATTCATGCATTTATAAACATGGATTTTAGTTTTGCCGACACCTCTTTACTTGCCGATGAAATAAGTGCCATTAATATCTATGCTTCTACTCCGTATTACGAAAGCAAATTAACTGAGGATTATACAGCATCGGTTAACGCACATTTAACTGATGAATCTACAATAAAAGGTGAGTTTCAGAAGAAAGCAGAAGAACCCTTTTATTTGATAAAGACCATTGAAAAACCAACCAATGAAAAGATATTATTAACCGTCGGGCAGATGGATTCAGATATAAATTACACTGAAACTGTTTCGTCGGTAAATATCGACACAATAGCGGCCGGAGAAGTTATGCCGGTAGATAATTTCTCGTACCACAAACTTTACGGCAAAATAACGTCGTATAACGGAAGATTGATTATCGACAAACCTACTACGGTTCTTTCAGGAGGGCATATTCGTGCACTGGCAACTATCGATGCCAGTTCCGATCAAGGATTTAAAATTGATACCGAAGATGGGATTTTAAACGGAGTTAGTTCGAGAATTGATAAAGCTGTTGAGTTTGATGACCTGGCAAGCCTATGGACACGAACAAGGGGATTATTATCATACCCCGATGGGAGAGCAAATTATATTGGGGCCAACGATGCCATTAATAACGCACTGAGGTTATTTAAAAGCCGGAGGAATAAATCACACAATATGGCTTGTGTATTTAACATGAAATATGCAAGCTTTGATTTAATTAGCCAAAGCAATGATGGAACAGATTTCACTACTTTAACAAACTATAATCTGTATATTACATACGAAGATTACGATATATTAACAGGAATAAATCAACCATTAATAACCGCAAAATACACCAGCGAAAACCGCAATCAGTTTTCCGAGGTAGGGGAGTTTAGTGTTTGGCCGGCAAAGAATAGTTATCGTATTGGAGAGGGAAAAATTGTAAGCACCGGAACCAATAACGTAAACAGTACCAATACCGATTTGCTGGCTCCTTTGTATATTGGAACCACTGAAGGCTTATATACAGTTAACTTCGATCAAACCGGGCAAAACCTGGTAAATTCAATAACCCGTTTAGCAAAAGTACCGTTCGTTTCGGATGAGGTGCTGGAGGTTTCGGGTGCCATTGTTTTTGTTAGCGATAAAGGATTAATGCTATTTGGTAATGGCGAGCTGGTTAACCTTACAAAAGATTTCTTCCCGGATCAGGGCAACGGCAATTTCCCCGACTTAAATACCATTTTGCCCAATTACACCACTTTAACCGCGCCTTATTTCGGGATAAACGGTAACCCTTACACCTTAAACGATATTGTGGCGTACCTGAAAGGGGCTAAAATGGCCTACGATGCCCGAAGAAATACCATTTGGTGCAGTAACCCCGAAAAGAACTTTTCGTTAATATACAGCTTCGATAACCGCATGTGGGGCATAAGTACCTTGGTATTTAGCGAAAAAACCGAATTAAACGGATTTATTAACGACGAAAGCGGCTCGACAACTATTTATACCCGGTTTTTGGTTCGCCAAAAATCCGACTACCAAAACAAACTTTTAATACTTAGTGGCGAAGATATGGACAAAGAAGTTCAGATCCATTTACTCACGCGCCCAATAAAGTTAAACTACCCCGATAATTATAAAAAACTACGCCGCTTAATAGCCCGTTGCGAATTGTACCGCGATGAGGCTGCAACCGGTTACTTTACCTACGGGGTTTGGGGAAAACAAGACCACAACAGAAAGAAAACCTATATACCTATTGCGGCTTATTACGATGGACGAAGTGTGGTATTTCCGAATAACGTAAGGCAAGACATACCTATTGGCCGACAAAAAGGAAAATACAAAGATATTACCATTCTTATAGGAGGCCAGGTATTACCCGATAGCAGCATAAAAGGATTTGAGTTTGATGCTTTATTAGTTGATGATAAAATAATGAGATAAAATAAACGACATGGCAAAAATTACATACACCGATAAAACAAACCCGGTAGCGGTTACCAACAGAACGCAACAAAGTACTGCTGAGGATTGGAACGAGGTTAAGTCAATTATTAACCAAAATGATGATGAGACTTTTGCTGCTATCTCCAGCCAATTGAAACAGTACAATTCGGATTGGATTTTTAAAGGATATGCAAAAGTTGGCGATGCTACTCCAACCGCCACGCTAAACCATGTGTATTTCCCCACCGAAAACGGGACTGTTTTCGGGCAAACTGTAAGCGATTATACTAAAGAGGTTTTGGTTGGGGATGGTTCAACTGGTTACAGTGTGAAGAAATTAGAACAAAAAGATTTGCAAATAATGGCAGATGCAGGACAGAAGATAGTTAAAGATATATATATTCCATCAACTGGAATAGTATCATTAACTGATATTGTTATTTATCCAAACCGGTCTGTTCTTGTTTTATTGAGTAGTTACAGTAAAACACTAGATAGCACAAAATCTTTCTTGCGTCTTCGCAACTTTGATTCATACACAAATATAAGTAGTAATTTGATTGGTAATAATGCTTACAACATAGTGACATCAAACAGCAAAGAATCATTCCTTAGACTTGAATTACCTAATACCGAAGGCGAATCAGCTACGGCTACTATTACATTATATGTAATGAACGGTGTTATTAATGATTATGAAGCTAAAGCAGAATTAGGGATCCCTATAAACGTTCGGTCAACGGTAGGAAATGGTTCTAGTGGTGTATTCTACGATGTTCTTGTACAACCTTATCAATCTGTTGTTGTTACGTTTGATTCTTACAATAAAACATTAACATCTGCATTTGCACAACTTAGGCACGTTGGTCAATACACAACTATTGCATCTGAATCAATAGAGATAGGCGGCAGCGTTAAATTAACGGCAGATTCAACAGCTTGTTTTGTTCGATTGGTTTGTTCAAATTCAGAAGGCGAAATAGCTGATGTTCTTTGGAATCTAACGTTCAACCAGGGTGTAATTAAAACAGTAAATGAACTTGCATCAATTCAGAAATCAAATCTTAAAATAACACAAAATGTGTTTACAGAGGATATAATTATAGGAAGTTCAGGCACAAAGGTATTAACTGATTCTTGCTACAGAGTTAAACCATATAAGCGCGTAAAAATAACACTTAACAGTTACGACAAAACGTTATCTTCTGGGCTAATTAGGTTAAGGCACGTTGATGATTATACCAATGTAGAAAACTTGAATATTGGGATCGGAGATTCAGTTTATTTTACAGCGGACAAATATGAATGTTTATTGCGTCTTGAATTCACTTCGTCAGAGGGGGTCGAGGCGACGGCAAATATGAGTTTTGAATATCAGCAAGGAGTAGTATCAGATGTCGAAAATAATAGCTCTAATGCTGTCAATAAACTTTTTAACAAAACATTTTTTGTTAAAAGCTATCTATCTTTTTCAACTTCAAATTTTGGAGATTTTTCGACACAACTAAGAAACCCTTCAGTTTCAATAATGTCAAATAAAAATGCTTTTGCATCCTTTCAGGTAGTTAATGAAGTTGGCGAATCGCACGTTGGCTATTTTGTTTATGATAAGGATTCAGCCAGCATAACTAGCTTTGGATATATTGCTAAAAAAGAATCAACGGAATCATACCCAATAAGTACGAGTTCAAAGACGTTGGTTGTAGATGATCGAATATACATATTTTATTCGGGAAAAAACACCTCAGGTACGGTCTTAAATTGGTCAATCTATTATAAATATTCTGATGATTTTGGTCAAACATTTAGTGCGGAGCAAACAATATCAGAAGATTGTCGATACACTTTAAATGGGGTTACTTACGCAGTCGCTTTAACACCAAGTTCGCATGGTTATATATTAGACGATGGTAAAGTAGTATTACCGCTACGGTTTGACGACATAAACGATACAGAAGATACCGCTGCAGTAGTTTCGAGTGGGTATCTTATTTTAAATCTAACCGATAAAACTTTTACTATAAAGTGCGTTGGTATAACACATACTAATGAATGTTCAATGTTCAGATTAAACAGTGGTAATTTGGTTTTAAGTTGTCGTGACGATAATTATGGGGACTATCATCAGCGTAAATTCTACGAATCAGACCCAAGACTGTTATCAAACGATTTTAGGAAATACACTGTTACAGATGGAGAGGCACTAGTTTGTACGGAAGATACTATTACACATGATGGAATAGTATATAGAACTAGGGCAACGCTTTCTGATTTTGATGAAAATGGATGGGACTGGCCTCGATATAATACAACGCTATACACAAGTGTTGATTATGGAAAAACATTTAAGCGACATTGTTTACTTACTCAAGAGGGGGTTGCTAACGCAGGATGTTCTTCAATTGATGTGAGTTCTGAAATTATTTATACTCTCTGCGAGTCAGGAGGTGTTGATACCTTAAGACTTTCATTATTAGGTTATTACAGTAATTCTGTTCGATTAAAGTCTCCATCCGGAAATGTATTTGAACTAACGGTTGACGATAGTGGTATCGTGTCATCAACAGAGGTATTGACTTAATTCACAATGAAACTTTATTTGAACATTTTAAAAAATATTACACAGCAACTTTCGGGCTGCTTTTTCTGTCCTTTCAAAACAGCCACACTCATCCCATATTTGAAATAAAACTTTAAGGTAATGATGAATAAAAGACAATAGAAATAGTAAAAAGAATAAAGAAATAAGTTCGCGGTAGTTGGCCGCTAAAAATAAAGTTGTGATATGGTACAAGCAAATCCCGATGTTGAAACCTTAAAATTAACGCTTTGGATAGCCGTGGGGCTAATAATGTTATTGATTGGTGTAATTGCTTATCTGGCAAAGTTAAAAGACAGCAATGCGGTGGCCCAGGTTGAAAAGCTAAGTAAGGTTGTTGATACGGTGCAAGAAACGGTTAACTCGCTAAAAAGCGTTGTGGAGGTAATAAAAACTCAGTTTTCGGAGGACAGGCCCCGTACCGAACGAAGGCTTAACGAACATGCCGAACGCATTGACAAACATGCCGAACGCCTGGTTAAAATTGAAACAAAACTAAATATTGATTAATGAAACTATTAAAATGGATAAGACAAAATAACGAATTCACATTTGTTATTGCACTGGTAGCAGTGGTGTGGTTTGCCGCACCTCCACTGTTGAGATTGATCGATCCGCAGGCCGGAGAATTTGGAATAGAAATGCTTTACATTCCATTACTGGCCGGTATCTTCTTTTTTGTGGCCCTGTTGTTTGTGTGGGCTTATATGAAGCTGGTATTTCCGCAAGGCTTCCGGCTTCTCGACAATTTATTCGAATCAAGCAAAAAACTGTCATCATGGGAAAAATCGCAGCTTATATTACGTTTGTTTGGCTGGTTGGTAGTCCTTTTTTCGGCTTCGCTGTTGGCCGTAACGGGCATATCCGCAATAATGTAAGCGATACCCTTCAGTCGTATCTATGGGTAAAAGAAGCTACGGGCAATAACGATGGTTACTGGGTAGAAAAATTCATTGGCAGTACCGGCTTAAATCCCAAAGGGCAATACCCGTGGTGTGCAGCATTTATTACCTATGTGTTTAAAGTAAACAATCTCGATGTACCGAAATATCCGGCTCGTGCAGCATCGTGGTTCAACGAGGCACACTTAATACCAAACGAGAAAGCGTATCAAGGCGATCTCGGCTCTCTTTACTATCGTAAGCTGGGGCGAATTGGGCACATTGTTATGTACCTGCAACCCTTTATTAACAACACACCCTATGTAGTAACCGGCGAAGGAAACACCAATGCCCAGGGATCGCGCGAAGGAAACCAGGCAGCACGAAGAATACGGCCAAGGGGAATAATTCATTCCTCGGCAGATTGGATTACTAACCGAAAAAACAATAAACCATGCTTGCATTAGGCTATACACTTGCTTTTGGGCTGCTTGTAATTTACATGCTTCGCATGAGCCAACTTGAAATTAAAAACAACAAAAAATGAAAATTCCGGGACAATACAACATTTTTAACACCATCGAGAATGCTTTGGTGGTATTAATAACGGTAGCTGTAATGAAGTTTACGGTTATCGATCCAATGGCACATCGTTACGAATCGAGACTGGATAAGCAGTCGGCAGTAATTGTGGAGCTTGCCAAAATTGAGAAGTACAAGATTGAGAACGATTTCGAGAAGATGAAAACACAAAAAGGAGGACAAATTGTACTCGATCTCGAAAACAAACTAAGCGCCCTTGAATCATCTACACCACCTGATACTATCTCAGAACAGGAAAAGAAAGGATTCTTTAAACGCCTGTTTGGAGGAAAAGATAATTAAGATTTTCGGGAGTAGATACCCGAATGCGAAAAGGTTTTTTTAGATGTCATCCCCGTAGTATTAACTGCGGGGATTTTCGCTTTTGAATGACATTAGCTATTAATCTGTTGAAGGAGTAAACGTATAAGTGTAAGCTTTTGACGACGCTAACCAATCATACACGCCATATCCGTAGCAATTAAGTACTACATCAAATATAAATTCGGCTTCATGGGTAACTTCATCCGGTCCCATCGGGATGTTAATTTCGAATACGCCACTTCGCGACGGAAGCGGATACATTGGAGCAGGAGCCATATCGAAAGTACTTTTGTCGCGTATATTTAAAAACACCACAAACCCATTGTTTTCTGGCATCATTTCCGGGATATCGTATTCAACCACACATTTAACCGTTGTTTTTTCGTGAAGCACCGAGCCGCTTTCCGGTGTTAGCTTAACAATGCCGATGTAGGCAATTGGAGCTTCTATTTCATCATTGTCGCAAGAGAATAATAACGCGAGTAAAAGGATCAGTAAGTAATGTTTCATTTTTTTAGATTCAAAGGTTCCAGCAATATAAGCATAATATTTAAATTGATTTTAGGAAGCCCAACGGAGTTGAATGTTTCCGAGGTGTTTTGTAGTTACATGGGTGTAAATTTCGGTGGTTTTACTGGAGGCGTGGCCCAATATTTCTTGAATATACCTCAGATCGGTTCCCTGCTCCAGTAAATGAGTAGCATACGAATGTCGTAAAGTATGTGGCGTTACGTGTTTGGTAATTCCTGCCTTCTGTACGGCTTTGGTAAGTATTTTACGAATAGAGGTTGGCGAGTACAATCCGCTTTGTCCGGGAAACAGGAGAAACTTAGGTTTGTACTTTTTGTAATATTGCCGTAAGCGAATTAAGCAAACCGGATCGAGAGGAATATTCCGGTCTTTGTTTTGTTTTGAATTTTTAACGGTGAGGATATTTCGTTTACTGTCGATATCGGTTAAAGTGAGTGCCGGGAGTTCAGACACCCTTAAACCATGTGTGTAAATTGTCTCAATTATCGTTCTTTGCTTGAAATTTTCGATCTTTTCAAGAATCATGTGTATTTCCTCTATTGAAAGAACGACAGGCAATTTGCGGTCTTTAAATGGCCTTTGAAGATAATATGTTTTTCGTGGCTGATTTAATACCTTTTCGTAGTAGAATTTAATAGCATTAATCTGCATGTTGATGTAGGGTTTTGATGCCGCTATATCAAATAACGATTCCATGTAATTG